>JAJXVA010000153.1 GCA_021782435.1 Pseudomonadota bacterium | reverse complement strand
TATAGCCGAAGACGTTAATAAGGGCCTGCTGTTGCCCGATAAGATTTGGCGCATCGAATGGACCTCTACACGGATTGAGCCGCGATATGCCTACTCGCTGTTACGTTCTTCAGAAATCAGGCGGATATTTGCAGTGATCGGCTCGGGCACGAGCGGCAGCATGAAAAACATCTCCCAAGCCAAGCTCGTCCGGGTGCCGATCCCTTTGCCACCTCTCCCCCTCCAAACCGTCTTCGCCGAACAGGCCAGCCGCCTCGAATCCCTCGCCCGCCATCTCGACGCCGCCGCCGCCAAGGCGGAAGCCATGGCCGCCGCACTGTCCGCGGAATGCTTTAGCTCACAACCACCGCGATCCGGCTGATGCCAATCGACCTCAGCTCGGAACGGGGCTTTCTGTTCCGCATCACCCACATTGCCAATCTGCCCTGGCTACTGAAAAACGGCCTCCATTGCGCCAACGCCACGATCACCGATCCGAACTTCGTCGCCATCGGCAGCCCCAGCCTTATCGCCAGCCGCGCCCACCGGCAGGTGCTCATCTCTCCGCACGGAACCCTGTCCGATTACGTGCCGTTCTATTTCACGCCAAAATCCCCCATGTTGCTGAATATAAAAACCGGCTACAACAATATCACCAGTCGCCCCAATCAAGACATCGTCATTCTCGTCGCCAAGTTCGAAACCCTGCGGCGCGAAGAAGTCACCCTCCTCTTCACCGACCGCCACGCCGCCAACCTGGCGCAGCGTGACCCAGTCGATATCTCCGTCTGGATGGACCATCTCCGCGCCGGCAATTCCGTCCTCGCCGCATGGCTCGAAGCGGGGAGCGTTCTAACCCATCCCGTCATCATCCGCTCTACAAACAATAGCTAGAGCGGTTACAGTCTGGCTGGAACCGCTCAAAGTCGACGCGCACCCCCTCAAAACACCGCATGCTCCCCACGTTCCGGCGGCGCCGCGCCATCCAGAATAGCGCGGTAGAAATCGAACAACGTCTCCGTGCCCGTCTCCGGCGTCGCCGCGCCATCATATCTCCCAGTCACGGGGTCCAGCACCAGCATCGACTCGGTCGCATAATACCGGCCAATCCGCGCCAACTCCGCCTTGTCCGCAAGCCGCGGCACGATCCGCCCAACCCCCGTGAGCCCCGCCGCAATCGCATCAAGCATCCCAACCGGCACTTGGCGAAACCGCGCCGCCCGGCCCAGCATCCCGAACAGCGCCTCCCCCTGCTCGCGCGGCGTAATCGGCGCCCCCGGCCCGCCAATCGGCAATATCCTGTTCCACCGCGCCGGGTCGTCCAGGCAGCCAACGATGTACGCGGCCAGATCCGAATCACTGATCGGCTTGCAGGCCGTCAACCGCCCATCGCCAAACACCAGAAACGGCCGCCCCTGCTGCACCCGCGCAATCTGGCCGGAGAGCGATTTGAAAAACGCCGTCGGCCGCACGATCGAATAGCGCAGCCCGGAGCCGATCAGCGCCGCCTCGAACGCCAGCTTGGCATGCTGAAACGCAAGCCGCGGCTTCTGCACACAAATCGCCGACAGCAGCACAAAATGGCCAACCCCGGCCTGCGCCGCCGCCGCCAGAACCGCCAGCTGCGCGCGGTGGTCAATCGCCCAGGCATCGCGCGGCAGCCCAGTGCGTGAGGCCAGGCACGAAACCACGGCATCGCAGCGCAGACCTGCAAACCCGTCCCGCACCAGTGATTCTGGGTCGGTCGGGTCAACCACCCGTATCGTCGCCCCCGCCAGCGGGCGCGCGCAATCGTCTTGCGTCAGCCGCCCGCCAACGCCCGCGCCCGCCCGCACAAACGCCGCCACCTCATTTCCATGTGCCAGCAGCGCCGCCACACAAGCCCGCCCAATCGTGCCCGTCGCGCCAAACACGCCCACAATCCGCCGCGCGTCACTACCCATCCTGCTGTCCCCCCCGACCCATAGCACGAATTCGCCCCCCCCGCGGACGAACGCGCCGTCAACAATGCAACGGCAGTCGCCCCCAGACCCGCATCATCATAAAGTTGTCAAAAAAAACTTAGAACAAAAAATAACTAACAGAATCCCCAAACCCGTCTATTCCCCACCCATGACCCACGCGCACCCCCTCCCGGGGCTTGACGCCTTGGATAGTCTCGTCCCCCCCTTGCATTCACCACCGTGCATCGCCACAACCTCCCCTCCGATTGGGCTTTTCGGCCTGGTGACAACCTCGACGTCGCGGCCCATCGCGTTGCCCGGTTCCATCAATCGAGAAAAGTAAGGAAGCCCGCATGTGCGCGGGTACTGGTCGGACACGGAGTATGGTTATGTCAAAAGGCACCGTTAAATGGTATAATGGCCAAAAGGGGTTTGGATTCATCCAGCCCGAGGACGGCACACAGGACGTGTTCGTTCACGTCTCCGCGGTTGAGCGGGCCGGTATGTCCGACCTCAAGGAAGGTCAGAAACTGACCTTCGATGTCGAGCGCGGCCAGCAAGGCAAAAGCTCGGCGGTCAATCTTCAGGCGGCCTGATACCCATGGCCCTTGGGAATGATCACACCACCCCAAGGGCCGTTCCCATCACCCGGCCGCAATCGGCGGGCAACGGTGTCGCGCCTGAAAATTCAGGCCATCGGTCATTCTTCATGGCCACCGCAACACGGCACTCGCCGGGAATTCGTCCAACGCCCAACCAGCGCCATCCCATTCACCTCGAGGGGCTCATGCAACACCACAAATTCGCCGACCTGAAGGCCGTCAAAATTTAACGACCGTTTCACCTTCATTGTTGAAGGCGTCCTGCATCACCCTCTCATCCCGTAACCGCCCGCTAAATATTGGCGTGGTTCATAGAGCCACAGCGTAATCCCAGCGCTCATCCCTAGCGCTCGTGCCAGGCCAACGCTCATCCAATAGCCAGGCAAGGCCATGCCGCCCTCAAGCCAAACCAGCCAAAGCGCCATCCCGCCAGCCAACTCAGCCGCCCGCCCCGCCCCCCCTACCCAATCCCCAACCGCCGAAACACCGGAACCTTCACCAGGTCGAGGCAAACCGCGAACCCCGCCGCCGCGCCCAGCACCCCCGCCAGCACCCCGATCGGCAGCTTCGCCATTGCCGTCCCCGTCGCCGCCAGCGTCGAGGCAGTCGATATGTCCACCGCCGAGGACAGCAGCAGCCAGTGGCTCGGCCGCGACGACCATAACGCGCGCCGTTCGCGGTTGGTGTAGGTCGTCGCCTGGTTGCCATAAACAATGGCAACGAAGGCCAGCGTCCGCAGGCTGCCAATGCCATAGCCCAGGCGGTACGCGCCAAACGCCAATACGCCGCCACAGAACACCAACTCGCCCACACGTATCGCCGCGCCGGCAATGGTCAGGCGGCCAATCCGCCAGCGGTTCGGCGTCGCAGAGGGGCGAACCCTATCCGTGGTCAGCGCCATGCCGAGAAAATCGCCGGTAATCAGAATCAGAACCATCAGCAACGGGGTAAGAATGGCATGGCCCGTCATCACCAGCCCCACCGCCAGCAGCAGCACCTGCACGATTTTCTTGGTGATGGAATTGAGCGTGTAGCTGAGAATGCGCTGAAACGTCGCGCGCCCCTCGCGCACCGCGGCCACAATCCCGCCAAGCCCGGGCTCCGTCAGCACCATGCCCGCGGCCGATTTCGCAACATCGGTCGCGGTCATGACCGCGACCCCCATCTGCGCCTGGCGCAGCGCCGGCGCGTCGTTGGCGCCGTCGCCGCACATCCCCACCGTATCCCCGCCGTGCTGGAAGGCCTTGACCAGCTGGAATTTATCCTCCGGCAACACCCCGGCATACACCGCGAACCGCCCGGGCTCGACCGTCTCGGGAATAGGGCCGGGCGGGCACACCGCGCCGGTCAGCCCAACCGCCTTGGCCACGGCTTCGGCCGTCGCCGCCGCATCACCGGTCACCATCACCGTCCGCACCCCGAGCGCCGTCAGTTCCCGGATCAGCCCGGCCGAATCCGGCCGCGGCGGGTCGCTCAGCGCAATCAGCCCCACTAGCGTCATCGCTCCCCCCGGCGCCCCCCCTGGCGCCCCCCCTGGCGCCCCTTCGGCCACCGCCAGCACCCGCAACCCCGCCGCCGCCAGCGCCGTCGCCTCGGCCTCGGCACTCTGCGTGGCCTCGGCCAGCGCGGCCACCACCGCATACGCCCCCTTCACAATGCGCCGCGTCCCGCCGGCGGCATCGGTCACCCGCGCCTCCGACATTTTTTTCGCGGGGTCGAACGGCAGAAACGTCACAAGCTGCGGCGCGTCGGTAACCCGCGCGCGCGCCGCCGCCGCGCGAATCGCGCCATCCACCGGGTCGCCCCCGCCATCCGAACTCGCCACCGCCGCCAGCGCCAGCACATGCGCCGCATCGCGGCCCGGCATCGCGCAAACCCGGGTCACGCTCAGCGCGTTCTGCGTCAGCGTGCCGGTCTTGTCGGAACACAGCACCGTCATCGATGCCGCTTCATCCACCGCCGAGAGCCGCGTCGGCAGCACGCCGCGCTTCGCCAGGGCCTGGGCGCCAAGGGCGGCGGCCAGCGTGAAGGTCGCCGGCAGCGCCACCGGAATCGACGCCAGAATCCCGGTCAGAACCAGCGGAATCCGCTCGGCAACCGGCATCCCGAGATGCGCCGAATAGGCCACCACCAGCCCGATGACGATGCCGTTGAACAGCGCCAGGTTGCGCACCACGCGCAGCACCGCCTTCTGCTGCGTGCTCACCACATGGGCCGTGCGCACCAACTCCGCCGTCCGCCCGAATTTGGTGCGCGCGCCGGTGGCCGTCACCTCGGCCTCCGCCTCTCCGCGCCGCACCAGCGCCCCGGCATAGGTCTCAGTGCCGGCGCCCGCCTCGACCGGCAGGGATTCCCCGGTCAGCATCGACTGGTCGAGCAGCACCTCCCCGCCCGTCAGCCGCACATCGGCCGCGACCACCCCACCGAGCGCGAGCTTCACCACGTCCCCCGGCACCAGCTCCCGCGCCGGCACGCGTCGCCATGTGCCGTCGCGCCTGACCGCGGCCGTCAGCGCCAGCCGCGATTTCAGCGCCGCGAGCGTCGCCTCGGCCCGGCTTTCCTGAAACAGCCCGAGCGCGGCATTGACCCCCAGCAGCAGCGCGATGATCCCGGCCTCGATCTCTTTGCCAAGCCCCAGCTCGAGCACGATGGCGGCCTCCAGCATCCAGGGAACCGGCGCCCAGAACTTCGCCAGCGCCAGGCGCAGCGGGTTCAGCCGCGTGTCCGGCATCGCATTGGGGCCGAATGTCGCAAGCCGGCGCGCGGCCTCGTCCTGGCTCAGCCCGCCGGAACCCGGTGGCAAAGCCGCCGCGGTCGGGGCAGGGGGGGCATCCCCCGGCGCCACCCGTCGCCCAGGATCCAAGGCGGGAATCGGATCGCCCGTCGCGGTCATCGCCACTGGCCCTTTCGTTGCGCCGCCGAGGCCGGAAACATAAGCGGGGGCAGGCCGCCCGAGGTTGGACCAGGCCGGGCGCCATCGCAACGCGCCCCCCCCAGCTTCCTCACCCCTCCAGCTTCCCCACCCCCCTCAGCCCCCGGCTCCCCGTTCCAGGTCACCGCGGCCTCGGCGCCCGTCATCCCACCCAACATGTTCACTTTCTGTTCTTGACACCGGGCGGCGTTCGCCCTATATCCCCACCCATGACCCACGCGCACCCCATCCCGGGGCTGGACGCCTTGGATAGTCTGGCTCACCGCGCCCGCCACACCG
>JAJXVA010000005.1 GCA_021782435.1 Pseudomonadota bacterium | reverse complement strand
AACACCGCCCGTCGCATGGCCAGCAAGCTCGCCCCCAATATATTCCGGGTCTCGATCTCGGTGACGGAAGCCGCGCCGATTCCTGTCCAGATCTGTGGCTCCGCCCATAAGCGGTATGCAATCCGCTCGCGCAGGCGTCGGGAAAGCCTCTTCGAGTCGTCGATCATGGCCGCGAGATCGGCCTGTGGCGGACACAGAAAAACAACACAGGCAGCCACGACTGGCCCGGCCAACGGGCCGCGACCGGCTTCATCAACGCCGCCGACGCGGCCGCCCAGGGCATGTTCTCGGGTCAGATCGGGCATGGCCTCGGTTTATCATCCGGCCGTCGCGGCGGCCATCGGCCAGCCCGGTCGGCCCACGCACCGGACCGCCCACCGGGCGGGACTTGCCTGCCGGCCTTGCCCTTATCCCTATCGCCGGCGTCGCGCATGGCATACACCCCGCGCGACGAAAGGCTCGTATCCTCCAGGATGCTGCGGACAGAAGAAGAACGCTTTGTTAATACAGACATGAACAGATAATGAATCCTGGACTGACTTGTCGTTCGCTCATGTCCTGAAGGACCAAACCTACGCCATGAAA
Organism: Pseudomonadota bacterium; assembly: GCA_021782435.1. GTDB lineage: Bacteria > Pseudomonadota > Alphaproteobacteria > Acetobacterales > Acetobacteraceae > JAJXVA01. The sequence goes on along the minus strand of JAJXVA010000005.1, from coordinate 27,398 downwards.
CCGCCGCCGCTCGCCCTCAAGCGGATTCGTCGCCTGCCGCTTTTCTCACCGCGTCTGTGGCTGCGTCGCATTGCCTTCTGGCTGGGCGCGGTGCTGGTGGCGCTGATTGCGCTGGTGTTTGCCAGGTTGGCGGACGACGCGGGTGAAATTTTCCTGAAACTTCTGCATGTTTCCCGTTTCTTGCCGCTCATCGTCGCGCCGCTCGGGATCCTGTTTTCCGCGTTTCTCACCCGGAAATTGTTTCCCGGTGCGCAGGGCAGCGGCATCCCCCAGGTCATTGCCGCGATCCATAGCGGCGACCGCGCCCACATGGACGCCATGCTGCGGCTCCGCACCGCCTTCGGTAAGGTACTGCTCACGCTCGTCGGTCTACTGGCCGGGGCGTCCATCGGTCGTGAAGGGCCGACTGTCCAGGTCAGTGCGACGCTCATGTATAATCTGGGCCGGCGGCTCCGCCTGCCCCGCACCGAGATGCTGAACGCGCTGGTTCTCGCCGGTGGCGCCGCCGGCGTTGCCGCCGCCTTCAACACCCCGCTTGCCGGTGTCGTGTTCGCGATCGAGGAACTCAGTCATTCCTTTGAATCCCGCACCTCCGGGCTTTCGCTCACCGCCGTCATCATCGGCGGGGTCGTCAGCCTGGCCCTGCAAGGCAATTACACGTATTTCGGCGTCAGCACCGCCATTCTCGGGTTCAATGCCGGCTGGTGGGCGGTGCTGCTCTGCGGGGTCGTCGGCGGACTTTCCGGTGGGGCCTTCGCAGCCCTGCTGGTCAGGGCGGGCAAGGGCATGCCTGGCTGGCTCGGGCGCTTCATGCGCGACCATCCGTTTGCCTTCGCCGCGCTCTGTGGCCTGCTGATCGCGGTGTTCGGTCTGCTCTCCAACGGGTCGAGCTATGGCACGGGCTACGCCCAGGCCCGCGGTCTGGTTGAAGGGCGCGCCGATGTGCCGCTCAGCTACGCGGCGCTGAAATTCTGCGCCAATGTGGTCAGCTACCTATCCGGCGTGCCCGGCGGCATATTTGCCCCCTCGCTCGCCGTTGGCGCCGGCATTGGTCAGTATCTGTCGCATCTCGTGCCCGCCCCCTCGGGAGCAGTGGTGCTGCTTGGCATGGTCGCGTATTTCACGGGCGCGGTTCAGGCACCCATAACCGCCACCATCATCGTCATGGAGATGACCGCCAACGGCAATCTCACCATTCCGCTGCTGGCGACCGCCATGCTCGCCTATGGCTCGTCGCGCCTCATCTGCCGTCGTCCCCTTTATGGCGCGTTGGCCCGCCAATTCGCGCCACCAGCCCCGCGGCCCGGTGTTCCGGTCGTGGTTGCCCAGGGCGATCCCGGTGACGCCTGAGTTGGCTGGCTTCCTGCGCCGGTGGCGGAGGGCAAGACATGACGCGCGGGCTTATTCTCCTTGGCTCGCGCCCATGGCATGATCGCATCAGGTCCCGTCAGCAAAGCCGGAATATATGCCGCTCTCCCGTTCGTGCCTCCCCCGTGTCGGCCACCTCATTCTCGTGCTGCCGCTGCTGCTCGCGTCCTGCGGCTGGATCGAGCCGTCCGAGAGCGATCTCTCGGCCGCGCTTTTGCATCGCCTCGCTGCCCGCTATGGTGGCGGCGCCCAGATCGAGTATATCGATAAAATTCACTGTCACCGCCAGTTCCGCCCGGCCGGCTATTTCTGCCGTTTCCGGGTCAGTACCAACACCCCGTTGCCGGCGGTCAATCAGGGGCTGTTCTATTACCATCACGGCTGGCGCGTGAAGAACCTGACCCATAACCCAAAATTCCCCGACTAAAAAAAGAATTAAACCGGTGTCTTGCGCCATTTGACGCCCGCATTGCCACCTGAGCTATTGCCGGTTCGGCCTGCCCAGGGCGGAGAGACCTGCCCGATCGGCGGCGGCGGTGGCTTTTTTCTGGTGGCGCGAGGAATCGTGGGTGAAATGCCATGACCTTCCGGCCCCTGCGGTCCCGCCTTGATCGCGGGCGGATTTATGCCATGATAACGTCACGTAGTCTGGTGGAACTCGGGCCTGGTGTCCGGGATATTCACGATCGTCATCGTGTCTGGAATTTTTGTAACGGAGGATTTTGTGTCGAACAGCAAAAAGTCATGGTTTTTTTTCATCGGTGTCGGGCTCTGGGCGACGTCTGCCTGTGCGCAACCCAGCTTTACCAGCCAGCAGATCCTCATCGGCAAGGATGCCGATGTGCAGGCAACAAGTATCAATGATTCGGGAATTTACGCCGCCAATGTCTTTGGTGCCGGCGGCGTTGCGCTCGCAGGTGCCATCGTCAACGGCACTACCATCACCAGGCTCCCTCATGTCTACCCCGATGGTGCGGCCCCCTTGGTTCAGGCGATCGATAACCATAATAACATTCTGGGCTATGAGACCGAGGGATTGTTCGCGGTGCCGCATTTGTTCCTGATAAGGAACGGCAAGCTCGACCGGCATTACGATCTGGTCCTGGTCAGCAGCTTCGGTGGACAGCCAGTCCAGCCCAATCCGATCGGGTTCTCCGACGGTAGAATCATATTCTATACAGAGGTCATCAGTTTCTCCACGCCAACCGATCCCAGTTATGGGATCCCACGTCATCTCGTGCATACCCCGATGTATGATCAGTTCCAGACCATCCGCAGCGTCAACAGTTCGGGCGTGGTCGCCGGCAACGATTATGGACTCGGTGGCGACAACACCGTGTTCTATGGCCAGTACCCTCGGTTCAAGCAATTATTGCCGCCGGGCGCCGTATCGGCTGGTGGTGGATACATCAACGACAACAATGAAGTCGCCGGCAGCTACGTCGATGCCAGCGGCACGCCGCACGGCTTTGTTTATGCTGGCGGGAAATATACCAGCTTCGATATGCCGGCACCGGCCAGCAAGGTCACGGTCACCGGCATCAGTGACACGGGTCGCGTGGTCGGAGTCTATCTATCCCCGCATGGCGCGCGGCAACACGGCTTTCTCTACAACGGACAGACGGTCAGCAGTTTTGGTGATTTGATGGGGAGGAACAACGTCTTCGTCGCGCTCAACAACAAATCCCAGATGCTGCTCGCCATTCAAAACGGCCTCGCCTGGCACTCCTACCTGGTAACCTGCTCGGGCACCGGTTGCTGAATACGGTTATGCCAGCGGTCATGAGCCATGGCCGCTGGTATCCGTCGGCTTCTGCGCCTCACCGCCCGCAAGAACCCCGGGCATGCCCGGGGTTGGGGGCGTTGGCGGCAGCGGAAGACCTGACGTCCGCTACCGGGCGGCTGGTTTGAGCCGCGCTCCGGCGTCTCGGCTCACGACGATCACATGCTAAGGGTGGGGCGGTACCGGCCATGCGCGGACCAGGGCCCAGGCCGCCAGCGCGGCCAGCGCGGCCACCGCCGCCACAATGCCAAGCCGGCGCCGCAAACTGCCGCCCGGCGGCAAATCGGGGGGGGTCGTGTTCATTTCCGCAATCTCGCGCGAGATGTCACGCAGCGCAACGCCCTGCCACGCCCGTTCCATGGCGCGCGGTCAGTTCGACAGGGAACAGTTGAAAATGTTCCGGAAACCTTCCTCCCTGCCGGACACCATGCGAATCCCAGCCCCACCCCTTGCGGGTAGGCCGACCTGGGCCGTCAGGCCGGCACAGTCAGCCGCGAGAACCCCTGACGCCGCCGGACAGATCAGGGTCATGCCGGATCAGGTAAACCATGGCCAGCATTGCCGGCAGCCCGCATGCCGCGCAGCCGATGAAGAACCAGCGCCAACCCAGCGCGGCAGCGGCAACGCCAGCCGCCGCACCCAGGGTACGCAGCGGAATCGTCGCCAATGAAGACAGCAACGCGTATTGCGTCGCCGTGAATTTCGGCGCGCACAGACCCGAGAGATAGGTCAGAAAGGCGGAATCGGCCAATCCCTCGGTAAAGGATTCCAGCACCGCCACCCCGACCAGACGGGGCAGATGCGGGTGTGTCAGGGTCAAACACAGATAACCGATGATGACCACGGCCTGCCCCAGGCCGCTGGTGATCAGCGCACGCCCCAGGCCCAGTTGGCGAATGGTCAGGCTGCCGACCCCATAGCCCAGAATCAACGCGGCCAGCGATGCCGGGCCACTCGCGATGGCCACCGCGGCGCGATCGAAGCCCAGCGTCCGATAGAAGGGTTGCAGCATCACGCTCGCGGTGGCTTCGCCCAGTTTGAAGGTGATGACATAAAACAAAATCAGGCCCACCCGTGGCCGGGTCAGGAATTCCCGTAGCGGCGCCAGATATGCGGCCGTGATCCGTTCGCCGAGCCCGGCCAACCGGGCAATCGGCGTCGCTGTCGGCTCACGCGCGGCGAGGGTGGCGCCAAGCCCGACCAGGCTCATCGCCGCCGCCGCCAGCAGCGCGCCGTGCCAGCCCAGGGGGGTGGCCAGCGCGATTACGCCGGACCCGCCCGCCAGCAGCGCGATCCGATACCCCCAGATATAAGCGGCCAGCGCGACGGCCTGCATTTCCGTGCTGAAGGTTTCGATCCGCCAGGCATCGATCGAAATATCCTGGGTCGCGGATAGAAACCCGATGATACCGGCGCAACCCAGCAAGGGGGCCAGGTATTTCGGGCTGGCCACTGACAGCGCCACCATGAAACCGGCCAGCGCCAGTTGCGTCATGAGCAGCCAGCCGCGCCGTCGGCCCAACCGGCTTGCCGGCCCCGCCGGCATCCGGTCGAGCAGTGGCGCCCACAGGAATTTCAGGCTGTAGGCCAGGCCCAGGCTGCCGGTTGCGCCGATCACCGCGAGCGGCGCGTGGGCTTCCGACAGCCATTGCCGCAAGGTCAGCCCGGTCAGCGGCCAGGGCAGACCGCTCGCGAAGCCGAAGCCGAACATCAGCAGCACAGCGCGGTCCGGCCATCGTCGCCGGCCGGCCGGCGCGGCGATCAGGGACGCATCATGTCGCGTCGTCATTGTCGCGGGCGTTGCGCTTGCGCTCGATCGGGTCGAGGAAGCGCTTGCGCAGCCGTATCGTGGTCGGCGTGACTTCGACCAGTTCGTCATTCTGGATGTAGGCTATCGCCTGCTCGAGGCTCATCCGGCGCGGCGGGGTCAGCAGCATCACGTCGTCCTTCCCGGCGGCACGAATATTCGTGAGCTTCTTCTCCTTGATCGGGTTGACGTCCAGATCGTTGCCGCGGTTGTGTTCACCAAGGATCATCCCGCAATAGACTTTCTCTCCGGGCTCCACGAACAGCGCGCCGCGTTCCTGGATGTAGAACAGCGCATAGTGCACCGTCGTGCCGCTTTCGGTCGATATCAGGCAGCCATTCTGCCGGTCCTCGATGGTGCCGGCCCAAGGCGCGTAGCCCACGAACAGGCGGTTCATCAGCCCGGTGCCGCGGGTATCGGTCAGGAATTCTCCATGATACCCGATGAGCCCTCGGGACGGCACACGAAACGTGAGGCGCGTGCGGTTGGCGCCGAAGGGCTTCATGTCGATGAGCTGACCCTTCCGGCGCGCCACTTTCTCGACCACCACCCCGGCATAGGGCTCATCAACGTCCACCAGCAATTCCTCATAGGGCTCGGTGGTTTCACCGCTCTCGGGGTCGCGTTGGGTCAGCACCCGCGGTCGGCCGATCGCCAGTTCGAAACCCTCACGGCGCATGGTCTCGACCAGGATTCCCAGTTGCAACTCGCCACGGCCGAACACCGTGAATGCATCCGCATCCGCGCTGTCCGCGACCCGGATGCCCACATTCCCCTCCGCCTCGCGGAACAGCCGCTCACGGATCTGGCGTCCAGTGACCTTTCTGCCCTCGGTGCCGGCGAGCGGGCTGGTGTTGGCACAGAACATCATCGCGAGCGTCGGCGGGTCGACCGGCACCGCCGGCAGCGGGTCGGCTTGTTCCGGCGCGCAGATCGTGTCGGACACCGTGGCCGCGGTCAGGCCAGCCACCGCCACCAGGTCACCGGCCATGACTTCGGTCACCGGCACGCGGTCGAGCCCGCGGAAACTCAGCAGCTTGGTCAGCCGCCCGGTCTCGATCTGCCCATCCTCGCGGCGGAGCACCTTCACCGGCATATTGAGCCTCGCGCATCCCCGCTCGACCTTGCCGGTCAGCACCCGGCCGAGATAGGGGTCGGTGTCGAGCAGGCTGGCCACCATCGCGAACGGGGCCTCCGGCTCGGCCGCGGGCGGCGGAATATGCCGCACCACCAACTCGAACAGCGCGTTCAGGTTTTCCCGTTTGCCTTCCAGGCTCTCGTCCGCCCAGCCATTCCGCCCGGAGGCGAACAGGGTCGGAAAATCCAGCTGCGTATCGTTGGCCTCGAGCGCCACGAACAGATCGAACACCTCATCGTGGACTTCGTGGGGCCGCGCATCGCTGCGGTCCACTTTATTGATCACGACGATCGGCCGAAACCCCTTCGCCAGCGCCTTGCCGACCACGAATTTGGTTTGCGGCAGAACCCCCTCGGCGGCGTCCACGAGCACGATCACGCCATCGACCATATTCAGGATCCGCTCGACCTCGCTGCCGAAATCGGCATGGCCTGGGGTATCGACGATATTGATCCGGGTCGCGCCGGTGATGCCATTCCATTCCACCGACGTGCATTTGGCGAGGATGGTAATGCCGCGTTCGCGCTCCAGGTCGTTGCGGTCGAGCGCGCGCTCGGCCACCGCCTGGTTCTCCCGGAACGACCCGGCCTGTTTCAGCAACTGGTCGACCAGGGTGGTTTTGCCATGGTCGACATGCGCGATGATGGCAACGTTACGTAGGTTCATAAGATTCCAGGTCCGATCGATGACGCGATCCAGCAAAGCAGAAACGTCCAGCCAAGCCGTGGCGATGCGCCGATTACAGAGAAACTCAGGCGTATTTCGGGCGGGGCAGTTGGTCCGCCGGCGGTCGTGCGCCGAAATGCGCGACCGCGCGGGACGCAATTTCGCTGGCCATCTGTCCACAGGCGGCCAGGCTTTCGCCGCGCGCCAATCCGGCCAGAAAGCCGGCGGCATAACAATCGCCCGCCCCGGTCGAGTCCACCACCGGGGTTGGGATCGCGGAAATTTCTATCGTTTCCGGTCCGGCCACGATCAGGCTGCCCTGTTCGCTGCGGGTAAGTACCGCAAGCGCCACATCGGCGCGCGCCCGATCCCGCGCGGTTTCGAACCGATTAGCCTCATACAGGCTGGTGATCTCGGCCTCGTTTGCGAAGACCAGGTCGATCAGGGGCAGCAAAGCATGAATCGTTGCGCGGTTGCGCTGCACGCAGAACGCATCCGAGAGGCTCAGCGCCACGCGCCGGCCCGCCTGTTTGGCGTGGCGCACGAGGCCGTGCAGCCGTGCCGTCGCATCTGGCGCGTCAAGCAGATAGCCCTCCAGAAACATCAGATCGGCCTGCCCGATTATCGGCAGATTGGCGGGGTCGGCGAGGATGGACGGCGCGATGCCCAGATGTGTGTTCATGGTACGCTGCCCGTCGGGCGTTACGAGTATCACGCAGGTTGCAGTGGGCTCCCCGCGATTCAATGGCGTGGTCGGGTAATGCACCCCTGCCGCGCGGATATCCGTGGCAAAGGCGGTGCCCATATCGTCGGCGGCCACCTGGCCCAGAAACGCAACCCGTGCCCCCAGCCTGGCCGCCACGGCGCAGGTATTGGCGACAGACCCGCCGCTGCTCAGCGTGCGCTCCGGCAGCCTGGCGGTCAGGGCCCGCGCCGTCTCGGCGTCCACCAACCGCATGCTGCCGGGCAGCAACCCTTCATGCGAGACAAAGCCGTGCGGCACCCGTGCCAGCACGTCCACCACCGCGTGTCCCACACCCACCAGATCGAAACCCTGCATCCCTGGCCCCCGGGAGCCTGACCGCACTCGCCGACCCCCGGCTTCAGCCGGGGCGTCATGACGGGGACGCAGACTCGATCAGAAAACTCGACAGATAACCCGATAGAAAAGTCGGGCGGCGTCTTCGCCCGCCCGATCTGAGCGCAAAGCCCTGCCGCCTGCCCCGGCCGCGCTCTAGCCAATGCGGAAGGTTATGCCAACCCACGCCGCCATTGGGGCAGCCGCGCCGGGCTTGACACCGCTGGCGCGCGCGGATGTGGTTTCCTTCCACCCACCCCGCCGGATAAACCGGTGCCTCGCCCGCCATGCCGCGCGGGTCGGCCCGGATCCGGGCCGCGGCAACAACGGAGATGCCCCATGTTCAAGCGCCGCCGCGATGACAGTGACAATGGAGCGACCCCGGCCCCGGTGCCCCAGGCCGCCAACCGATCCTCTGCCTCAGGGGATGGCGCCCAGCCGCCGAGGTCTGACGCGCCGATTTTCCCACCGCGTCCGCCCCAGGCGCGCAAGCCCGAGGCCCAGCCCGCGCCCGTATTTGACCCGGACCCTCCAACCAAGGATGCTATGGCCATGACACGACCGCCCACCCCTTCGCCGACGGGTTCCGGCCCCGCCGCGCCGCCCGCCACCGCCATGCCCGCCAAACCGCCGCATGCGACCCCGCCGCTGCCCGGCAGCCCGATGGCGGGCCAGATGCCCGGCGCCATGCCCGGTGCCATGCCCGGTTTCGACCGGCCCAGCCCGGCGTCTGCCGCGCAACCCTCTGCCGCGCCAGAGCGGCGCACGCTCGTCGTCAGCAAGGGGGTCAGTCTGCAAGGCATCATCAAGGACGCGGAACGCCTGGTCATCGAGGGCACCGTCGAAGCCGATATGCTGACCGTGACCGAGCTCGCCATTCAGCCGGGCGGCATTTTCAAGGGCGAGATCGATGCCGAGATCGCCGAGATCGCCGGGCTGGTCGATGGCACGGTGTCCGCCCGCACCAGCCTCACCGTGACGGGCACCGGGCGCATCGCCGGGGTCGCGCGGTGCAGGCGTCTGCAAGTGGAAAATGGCGGCCAGATCAGCGGTAAAATCGAAATGCTCACGGGGCCGGACGGCACCGCCTGAAGCATGTCGGCACCGCCCGACGCGTCGCGCGGGCGCCGGAATGCTTCCTCCGGCGCCGCGAGCCAGGACGAAGCCACCCCGGCGATGGCGCAGTGGTTTGCCGCCAAGGCCGAATACCCGGACGCGCTCATTTTCTTCAGGATGGGCGATTTTTATGAAATGTTCTTCGGTGATGCCGAGACCGCTTCGGGCGTTCTGAATATCCAGCTCACCCGCCGCGGGCTGCACAAAGGTAAGCCCATTCCGATGTGCGGCGTGCCTCTGCACGCGGCTGAGGCCTGTCTGGCGAGGCTGGTCCGCCAGGGGCATCGGATCGCCATCGTCGAGCAGATGGAAGACGCGGACGACAGGAAGGGGGGGCGCAAAACCCCCCTTCTGCGTCGGGTGGTGCGCATCATCACCCAAGGCACCGTGACCGAGGATGGGCTGCTCGACCCCGCAAGGCCCAACTGGCTGGTCGCGGTCGCGCCTGGATTCGGAGCCGAGGCGGTCGGGCTCGCGCGCATCGATATTTCGGCCGAGCGTTTCGAAACCGAGTGCGTGGCACAGGCCGAACTCGCCGACGCGCTGGCCCGTATCGACCCGGTGGAGATTATCTCTCCAGAGGAATTACCGCTGGGCCCGCTGCAAACCCGCCGCGCCGCGGCGGTGCCTGATTATTCCCTGCCGCCGGATTCCGACCAGGATCTTTCGCCGCCCGAGGCGCGGGCCGCGTCGGCCATTATCGCCTATTGCCGGGAAACCCACCGCAGCCGGAACCTCGTGCTGCCCCGAGTGCGGTCGGTCAGTGCCGAGGCCCGGCTTGAAATCGACCCCGCGACCCGTGCGAGCCTGGAACTGGTGGCCTCGCGCGGTGGCCGGCCGGAGCTGACCCTGTTCGCCTCGGTGCGCCGCACCCTGACCGCCGCCGGCCATCGGCGGCTCGCCCAGCGTCTTGCCGCCCCGGCCGCCGCGCTCACGGAAATTCATCGTCGTCAGGCGCTGTGCCTTTGGCTCATCCAGAATTCCACCTTCCTCACCGGCTTGCGTACCCGGTTCAAGACCCTGCCCGACGCGGAACGGGCCCTCGCGAGGTTGCGGTTCGGCCGTGCCACCCCGCGCGACGCGCTGGCTGTTCTCACGGTTCTGCGGGAGGCCACCGATTTGCCCGCCACCGCGGACCCGGCGCAGGGAACCGCGCCCCGGATACTGGCGGAGCTTGCCGAGGCAACCGCGCGCTGTGCCGCGCTGATGGCGTATCTTGGCAAGGTCCTGGCGCCGGATCCGCCAGCCCGGATCGAGGATGGCGGCTTCGTCGCCCCGGGCTTCGATGCCGCGCTCGACCAGCTGCGCGCGCTGCGCGAAGGCGGAAAATCCGCCATCATAGATCTGCAGAGGCGCCTGGCTGAAGCCCACGGCATCGGTAATCTGCGCATCCGCCATCACCAGCAACTCGGCTATGTCGTCGAAGTGCCGCAGGCCGCCGCCGAGGCGCTGCGCGCCCTCCCTGGCTTCACGCTCAGGCAGAGCCTGGCCGATACCGCGCGCTTTCTGCACGACGAGCTTTCCCGGCTGACCGATCATATCACGGGCGCGGAAGAGCAGGCGCGGCTGCTGGAGCGCCGGATCTGGGATGCGACCGCGCAGGAAATTCTCGCACGGGCCGAGGATATCGAGGAAATATCGGCCGCGCTGTCGGAACTCGATGTCGGGCAGTGTGCCGCCACCCTGCGCGAGCGGGGCACCTGGTGCCTGCCGGAAATAACCGACGGGCTGGACTTTTTCGTACAGGGCGGGCGCCACCCGGTGCTCGAGACCATTCTCGCCGGACAGGGTCCGGTCATTGCCAACGACTGCTCGCTCGGTCCCGGGCAGCGCGTGCTGCTGCTCACCGGGCCCAATATGTCGGGGAAATCGACGTATCTGCGACAGAATGCGCTGATCGTGGTGCTGGCCCAGGCCGGGCTGCCGGTGCCGGCCAAGGCCGCGAAACTCGGCGTGGTCGACCGATTGTTCTGCCGCGTCGGCACCGCGGACGACATGGCCAGTGGCCGCAGTACCTTCCTCATGGAAATGGCGGAAACCGCCACCATCTTCCAACGCGCGACGCCGCGTTCCCTGATCATCATCGACGAACTCGGCCGCGGCACCTCCACCACCGATGGCCTCGCGATCGCCTGGGCCACCCTGGAGGCCATTCACAATCTGCTCCGCTCCCGCACCATTTTCGCCACCCATTTTCACGAATTGCCGCGCGTGCTCGCGGAGCTTCCGGCACTGCGGCTTGCCACCACCCGTACCCGCACCTGGCGCGGTAAGCTGATATTCCTGCACGATATCGGGCCAGGTGCCGCCACCCGTAGCTTCGGGGTCGAGGTTGCGCGCATGGCCGGGCTGCCGGAGGCCGTGACCAGCCGCGCCGAGACGCTGCTGGCGACCCTTGACCGGGAATTAGAAGCCCTGACCGGAGAATTGGCACTCCCGCTGTTCACCACCCCGCCGAGTGATGCCACTGGGCCCGATCAGGTTGGGGTGCCGGCCTCGCTTTGGGAATTGCTCTCCGATCTGCGCCCGGACGAGGTCTCCCCGAAGGACGCGCTCGGTCTGATCTATCGGATCAAGGCGTTGATCGACGAAGATCTCGCGGTTTCCGGTTGATCCATTCCATGCAACACTCGCCCCCCACCGCCGCTCCGGAACCGGACCAGGAACTACTGGCGTCTCTCAATCTCGGTGCGCCGCACCGCCCGGGGCGCGAGGAGGCGCTGGGGATTTTCCGCCGCCATCTCGGCCGTACCCAGGCCTATGTGGCCGAGTGTTTCGAGCATGGCCGGTTGGCCGGCCGCCAGGCTGCGCAGAAACTTGCCGCGCACACCGATGAACTGATCGCTGCGCTTTTTCTGTTCTCGGTCGAGGAATGTGCGAATGCGAGGCTCACCATCGCCCCCCATCAGCTTCCCGGCGGCGCGCATGAAATGGCCGTGGTTGCGACCGGCGGTTACGGTCAGGGCGCGCTCGCGCCCTACAGTGACATCGATCTGCTGTTTCTCACGCAGTCGGATACGGCGCCGGATTCGCTCATCATTGTCGAATACATGCTCTATTTCCTGTGGGATCTCGGGCTGAAAATCGGCCACGCGACCCGGTCGATCGAGCAATGTCTGGTCGCGGCCAAGGAAGATCTGACCATCGGCACCTCGCTGCTGGATGCGCGTTTCCTGGCCGGGGCAAGGCCGAGTTTCGATTCGTTCCGCCATGCCTACAAGGAACATCGCAATGCCTGGGGCGCCTATGACTTCATTGCCCGCAAACAGGCCGAGCGCAGCGCGCGTCACACCCGCTATGGCGACAGCCCCTATCTGGTCGAACCCAACGTCAAGGAAGGCCGCGGCGGCCTGCGTGATATCCAAACCCTGTGCTGGATCGCGCGCTATCTGTTCGATATTCAGGGCTTCCATGATCTGGTCGGCCTGTCCTCGCCGGCGGGGCCGCTGCTGACCGAGGAGGAGGCGCGACTGGCCCGGAGATCGGCGGATTTTCTCTGGACGGTGCGGTTCAATCTCCATTACGTCGCTGGCCGTGCCGAAGACCGCCTGACCTTCGATCTGCAACCCATCGTCGGCGCGCGCATGGGCTACACGCGGCATGGACGGCAGAATAGTGTCGAGCGCTTCATGCGCCACTATTTTCTTACGGTCAGGGAAGTCACTCGCCTCACCCGCATCCTCGAGCCCGCGCTGGTGCGCATCGCGCTCGGTGCCCCCGCCATTGTGCCCGCCACCGACCAGAAACTCATCGAAGCGGGGTTCATGCTGCTCGATGGCAAATTACTGTCGGTCGCCAACCGCGCCAGCAACGGACCCGAAGGCCTGGGCGCGCTGCGCCTGATCCAATTCGCCCGCGACCGTGACCTCGAATTGCATCCGCTCGCCATTCGCGGCCTGATTCGCAACGAGCGCGCCGGCACCGAATTGCGCCACGACCCACACGCCGCGGCTATATTCCTCGACCTGCTATGTGGCCATCCGAACCCGGGTAAGAAACTCGATAGCGCCAAGTGGGTTTCGATCATGAACGAAACCGGCCTGCTTGGGCGCTACCTGCCGGATTGGGCCCGCATCGTCGGCCAGATGCAGTTCGACACCTATCACATATTCACCGTCGATCAGCATACGATAGAGGCGATCCGCGTCCTCAACCAGATCGAAAGTGGCGAATTGCGCAGCGTCGCACCTGTCGCTTCGGGCGCTATTGCCCACGTCCAGTCCCGCCGCAGCCTCTACGTCGCCATGTTGCTGCACGATATCGCCAAAGGGCGTGGTGGCGATCATTCCGAGATCGGTGCCGAGATCGCGACCCGGGTCTGTCCGATGCTGGGTTTCTCGGCCGAGGAAACCGAGATGACGTCGTGGCTGGTGCTGCATCACCTGCTGCTCAGCCAGACCGCCTTCCGTCGTGATATCGACGATCCGAAAACCATTCTCGATCTCGCCGATGTCATCCAGTCCCCGGAGCGGCTGCGGCTGTTGCTGGTGCTGACGGTTGCCGATATGCGTGCGGTCAGCGCCAAGGTCTGGAACAACTGGAAGGCGACCCTGCTGCGGGAACTCTATTCCCGGGTCTCGGAAGTACTGGAAGGCGGCCTCGCCACAACCGAACGTGATGTCCGGGTCCAGCGCGCCCGGGCGGCGGCGGCGGCGCTGCTGGTGGAATGGCCGCACTCGGCGCGGGATGCGTATCTCGACCTCGGCTACCCCTCGTATTGGCTGGCCTTCGACCCCGAAACCCATGCCCGTCATGCCCGGATGATCCGTGATGCAACCGAACGCGGTGTCCGCCTGACCGTCGAAACCCAAACCCTGCCCGCCCGATCGGTCAGCGAGGTGACTGTGTACGCAGCCGACCATGCCGGCTTGTTCAGCAGGCTGACCGGCGCGCTCGCCCTTGCTGGCGCCTCGATCGTGGATGCCCGCATCCATACCATGACCAACGGTATGGCCCTCGATACGTTCTGGATTCAGGATGCCGCGGGCGGCCCGTTCGACCAGCCGTCCCGGCTCGCGCGGCTCTACGTGCTGATCGAGCGCGCGCTCAGCGGTTCTGCATCTCTCATGAAGGAAATATCGGAACTCTCGCCCGGATTGATCGGCCGGCGCATGCGCGCCATCCACGTGCCGCCTCGCGTGGTCATCGACAATCGTGCCTCGAACACACACACCGTGATCGAGGTCAACGGCCGCGACCGGCCCGGCTTGCTGCACGATGTCACCGCCGCGATCAGTGACCAGGGGCTGCAGATCGCGTCGGCCCACGTCACGACCTACGGTATCCGCGCGGTCGACGTGTTCTATGTCAAGGATGTTTTCGGCCTCAAAGTCGAGCATGACAGCAAACTCGCCCGTCTGCGCGAGGCCCTTTTGCAGGCATTGCAGGAAGCGCCGAAGTGAACCCAGACCCCGATAAGATCGGCCTGTTTCTGCAAGCCGGTGCCACGACCTGCGTGACGCTTATTCCGGCCGATAAATCGGCCCGGATTCCCGCCAACCAGACCGCCAGTCATCTCGCGGCCGCAAGCGGCATGCTACTCGCCGAGGCCGGACTCGCGCGAGCCGACTACGTTATGGTCGATGTCAGCCAGGGCGGGACCACCGGCCAGCGTGCCATCTCGGCTTTCGCGCACGGGCTGGCCATTGCCTGGCAGGTGGCCGTAATTTCTCGGGCAGGCGACCTGGCAGGGGCGCAATCGCCCGAATTTTCAGACTGAATATCAACTCCGCACCAATACGTATTCCCCTGGCGCCTCCGCCAACGCCGGCAGACCGCCGGCACCGGGTTCGCGGGCCGGCACGCGGGTGGCGGCAAGCCCGGTCAGCCAGCGTTGCCAGTCCGGCCACCACGACCCCGCGATTTCCGTCGCGCCGGCCAGCCATTCATCCGGCGCTTCGGGCAGGGATGCGTTGACCCAATGACTGTATTTCCCGGCATCGGGCGGGTTGACCACCCCCGCGATATGGCCGGAAGCCGCCAGCACGAACCGCGTCGGTCCGCCCAGCAAGCGGGCGCTCGCGAAAGCCGTTCGCCACGGCGCGATATGGTCTTCCCGCGCCGCCAGGGCATAAGCGGGCACGCGTATTTTCGCCAGATCGACCGCGGTGCCGTCCAGGGTCATGCCGCCGGGTTCGCGCAGCCGGTTTTCGCGGTACATCATCCGCAGATAGAACCCGTGCATCGTGGCCGGCATTCGTGTCGAATCGCTGTTCCAATACAGCAGATCGAATGGGAACGGATCGTTTCCCATCAGGTAGTTATTGACCACGAAGGACCAGATCAGGTCGTTGGCGCGGAGTAGATTGAACGTAGTTGCCATCTCCGCGCCGTCCAGGTAGCCACGCTCGTTCATCCGCGCCTCGAGCGCCGCCAACTGTTCCTCGTCGATGAAAACTTGAATCTCGCCGGCATCGGTGAAATCGAGCATGGTGACGAAGAACGTCGCGGATTTTATGCGCGCGTCACGGCGCGCCGCCATCACCGCAAGCGTTGCTGCCAGCAGTGTGCCACCCAGACAATAGCCGATCGCATTGACGGCCTTCTCCCCGGTTGCCGCCGTTATTGCCTCGAGCGCGCAGAAAATTCCTTTACGCATGTAATCTTCGAAAGCCACTGCGGCCAATGCGGCGTCGGGGTTCACCCACGATATCATGAAGACCGTGTGGCCCTGACCCACCGCCCAACGTACAAAGGAATTCTTCTCCTTCAAGTCCAGTATGTAGAACTTATTGATCCAAGGCGGAACTATCAGTAAAGGCCGCTTCAGCACGGTTTCGGTCACTGGCGCGTATTGAATGAGCTCCATCAGGCGGTTGCGGAAAATGACCTTTCCCTTGGTGGTGGCGAGGTTGCCGCCAACGCGGAATGCGTCATGGTCGGTCATCCGGATCCGCAGCTGACCGCGCCCGTGCTCGAGGTCGGTCAGCAGGTTGGCGAGGCCGCGCAGCAAATTCTCACCCCCGGTCTCGGCCGTGCGGCGCAGAACTTCGGGGTTGGTGAGCAGAAAGTTGCTCGGGCTCATCGCGTCCATGAACTGGCGTGAATAGAAATCCACCTTTCGCGCCGTCTCTCCGTCCAGGCCGTCGGTCTGCTTCACGACGTCCTGCACGAAACGGCTGGAGAGCAGGTATGTTTGTTTGATGAAGTCGAAGACCTCGTTCTCGTCCCATTGCGGGTCGCGGAAGCGTTTGTCTCCCTCCGGCGTGGCAATCACGGGTGCGTGCTCGAGCCCCATCATGCGTCGTGCCGTCGTCTGCCACAGCGTGAGGTAATCCTGCCAGAACCCGAGCTGCGCCTGCACCAGCCGGGCGGGATTGGCCATCAGCCGCGTCGTCATGTCGAGGAAGGCGCGTCCGATGTGAGACGCGTCCGGCAGCCCCTCATCGGATTGCCGGCGCAGAAACTCCTGCACGATCCGCCCGGATCGTTCGGCGACATCCGTCATCGTCCGCGACAGCAGGGCGGGGTCGGGTGACCTTGTCTCTGGCTCGCGCCCGGCCGCCTCGGGCTTCGGGTCAGGGACCGGCTGGCTCATTCTCGCCTCGCTCAACTTGGCGTCCTTTACCTCAGTGCCCGCCATCTGCGGCGGGGGGGGCTTATCGTTTCCGGGTCACCTTTCCGGCGCGGGCGCGGCGGGCGTCATGCCGCGTCCTGTCGGAAAGGTCGCATCGGGCTGCGATGACGCCCACCCGGTGTCGATTGCTCGCGGTTATTGTCAGGGTATGCCATGCATTGCCGGTGCCTGCCCTGCCGCGCCATGATCCGCATCACATGATCCAGACCCCGCACCCTAAATACCCCCCCGGGCACCGGCAAGCCGCGTGCCGTCCCCCTTTATGCCGTGCGCGCGCGGCTGGTGCTGTTGCCATGCTGGCGGCGCTGGCTGCCTGCTCCGGCAATACCGAGGAAGGCCCCGTCGGTTGGTGGCACCAACTCCAAGGCGGCTACATCGCCCAGCATCGGCCACCACCGCCTGGCCAGGATCAGCCCTATCCATGGCTCGCCACCGTTCCCAAGCGGCCAACGCCGGTCAGCCCCGCTATCCGCGCAAGCACGTACGCCGCCCTCGCCAAGGACCGTAGCAACGCCAATTACGAGATGAAGATCGACCCCATCGCTGAGGCCGGCGCCAAAACCACTGACCAAGGTCTGTTCGCCCCGGCTGTGCCGCCCAAGCCCGCGCCCGACGCGACGGGCGCCCAACTTCCCGCCGCGACGCCCCCTCCGCCGCCCGCTGGCACCTCCGCCAAAAGCCAGGTCACGCCGCCTCCGGCCAGTGTGTCATCGACCTCACCGGTCGATGTCCCGATCCCGGATATCGTGCAGGACACGACGCCGGCGCCAACCGTGCCAGCCGCGCCACCGCCGCAGCCGCGGATCCCCGGCGTGGTGCTGCCGGTCACCCTCCCCCATTTGCCGCCGGTCGCACCGCCCGCCCCGGTCACCCAAGCTGCCCTCACCGCGACCGAGGCCGCGCCGGTGGCGCTGGCCTTCGCCCCGGGTTCCGCCAGCCTCACCGTCGCGGATCGCGCCGACCTCAAAGCGCTCGCCGCCCGCCGTGGCCCGCACAAAATCGCCATCACCGGCTTTGGTGAAGCCGCCGAGGAAGACTCGCATTCGCAGGTCCTTGGGCTCACCCTCGGTCTTCAGCGCGCCCAGGCGGTGGCCCTGGTACTCGAATCCCAAGGGGTGCCCGCGGCCGCTATCCGGCAGGCCGCCAGTTCGGGCGGTTACGGCGCCGCGGTCCGGCTGACCGATTGACCGGGTAGGCGCGCGAGGGCGGCCCTAACTCGCCCAGTCCCGCCATCGAGCAGCCAAGCCATGCAAAACCATCCCCTCCCGCCCTGTCGCCGGTTGGTTTCCGGCTTGCTATACCAAACGCAACGAAACTACCCGAAACCAGCCATGAGCGGTGCTTTCTTATCTTTCTCGAGGCGTCAATGACCGAAGAGTTCCATCGTATCCGCCGCCTGCCCCCTTATGTGTTCGCCGCCGTCAACACCGCCAAGGCCGCCGCCCGCGCCCGGGGTGAGGACATCATCGATCTCGGCATGGGCAACCCGGACAGCCCGACCCCGGCCCACATCGTCGCCAAACTGATCGAGACCGTGGCCGACCCGCGCAGCCACCGCTATTCGGTCTCGCGCGGCATTCCCGGCCTGCGCCGCGCTCAGGCCGCCTATTACCAGCGCCGGTTCGGCGTCGCGCTCGACCCCGAAACCGAAATCGTCGCCACCATCGGTAGCAAGGAAGGGCTCGCCAACCTGGCCGCCGCCATCACCTCCCCCGGAGACACCATCCTGGTGCCGAATCCGTCCTACCCGATCCACCAGTTCGGCTTCATCATCGCCGGCGCCGCCGTCCGCTCGATCCCGGCGACGCCCGATGCCACCATGCTGGCGGCGATCGACCGCGCGGTACGCCATTCGGTGCCCAAGCCCACTGCGCTCATCGTCAATTTTCCCGCCAACCCCACCGCCACCCTCGCGACCCTCGATTTCTATGCCGACCTCGTGGCGCTGGCCCGCCGGCACGACCTGTTCATCCTGTCCGACCTCGCCTACGCCGAAATTTATTTCAATGACCAGCCGCCGCCCTCGGTACTACAAATTCCCGGCGCCAAGGACATAACGGTCGAATTCACCTCGATGTCGAAGACCTATTCCATGCCCGGCTGGCGTATCGGGTTCGCCTGCGGCAATCCGCGCCTTATCCACGCGCTGACGCGCATGAAATCCTATCTCGATTATGGCGCGTTCACCCCTATTCAGGTAGCCGCCACCGCGGCGCTGAACGGCCCGCAGGATTGCGTCGCCGCTATGCGGGCCCTCTACAAGGAACGACGCGACGTGCTGCTGCCGGCGCTGGCCGCCGCCGGATGGCAAATTCCCGTGCCAGACGGTTCCATGTTCGCCTGGGCGCCCATTCCGCCCCAACACGCCCATCTCGGCAGCGTCGGCTTCGCCAAATTGCTGCTCGATCGCGCCCACGTCGCTGTTGCCCCCGGCATCGGCTTTGGCGAACACGGCGACGGCCATGTCCGGATCGCCTTCGTCGAAAACACCCAGCGCCTGCGCCAGGCCGCCCGCGCCATCCGCGCCTTTCTCACCCAGGGCTTCGAACCCGCAACCGAAGCCGCGGCCACACCGCCCGCGCCCACCCGCCCCGAAAGACCCGCCGCATGACCCTCTCCCCCGCGCCTCTGCGCCTCGGTCTCGCGGGACTCGGCACCGTCGGTGGCGGGCTCATGCGGCTGCTCGCCGCCAACGCGCCACTTATCACCGCCCGCGCCGGCCGCCCCATCCTCGTCACCGCCGTCAGCGCGCGGGACCGCGCGCGCGACCGCGGATTCTCGCTCGACCACGTCACTTGGCACCAAAACCCGCTGGACCTCGTCACCGACCCCGAGGTCGATCTCATCGTCGAACTCATCGGCGGCGCCGGGAATCCGGCCCGCGCCCTTGTCCAGGCCGCGCTCGCCGCCCGCAAACCCGTCGTCACCGCCAACAAGGCGCTGCTCGCCGAGCACGGCAGATCCCTCGCCGCCCTCGCCGCCACCCACAACGCGCCCTTGGCCTACGAGGCCGCCGTCGCCGGCGGCATCCCCATCATCAAAGCCCTGCGTGAAGGCCTGGCCGGCAACCAACTCACCGCCATCTCCGGCATCCTCAACGGCACCTGCAACTATATCCTCACCACCATGCGCGAGCGCGGTTCCCCGTTCGCGGAAATCCTGGCCGAGGCGCAGCGCCTGGGGTATGCCGAGACCGACCCTTCGGCCGATATCGACGGGCTGGACACCGCCCACAAGCTCGCCATCCTCGCCGCCCTCGCCTTCGGCCAGCCGGTCGATCTCGCCGCCGTTCACGTCGAAGGCATCCGCGCCATCGACGCGCTCGACATCGCCTATGCGACCGAACTCGGCTACCGCATCAAACTGCTCGGCATCGCCCGCCTGATCGATGGTAAAATCGAGGCCCGCGTCCACCCCACCATGCTGCCGACCGAAGCGCCGCTGGCCATGGTCGAAGGCGTCTACAACGCGGTCCTCGCGGTCGGGGACCAGGTCGGCCGCGTTCTGCTCGAAGGCCGCGGCGCTGGCGCCGGCCCCACCGCCTCGGCGGTTGTCGCCGACCTCATCGACATCGCCCGCAACCGTCTCACCCCCGTCTGGGGTTACGACGCCCTGGCCAACCTCACGGCCACGCCACCCGCGCCGATAGGCGCCCATGTCGGGCCGTATTATCTCCGCCTGATGGTGGCCGATCAGCCCGGCGTCATCGCTGACATCACCGCCGGCCTGCGCGATAACGGGGTGAGCCTCGAGGCCATGCTGCAACGTGGTCGCAGCCGCAACGCCGCCGTGCCCGTCGTGCTCGTCACTCACGAAACCCCGGAACACGCCATGCGCGCCGCCGTCAGCCAGATCCAAAAACTCCCCACCGTGCTCGAAACGCCAACCGTCATCCGCATCGAGCCAGGTTAGGAAATTCAACCAGGCAGCGGATGCCGCGCCCGCACGCCGGGGCCGTGAGGCCCCGAACCCCAAATCCACCGTCCCGCGCCCACAGGCATCGCGCGGCCATCTTGTTTCGCCATCGGGTGATCGCTCCAATGCCGTGATGGTAGGGGTCATCGGCCGGGCACCTGCCGGTGAAAACTATCACCCACCCGCCTCGGCCGCGACAGTGGCAATCGGCCGCCGGCTGCCTCAGCCACCCTGAACCGCGCCGGACAGCTCGATATCGTCAAGCCTCATCCGCGCGGCGAAGCGGCAGGACCGGGTCGTTTTGACCGACCCGGCGCAGCGCGATCGGATACGGTGCCTTTCGATCCTGAAAAGACGCAGTCAACAGCCAGAACTGACGAAATCCAGTTGAGTGTCTCGAAAACGAGGCAGTGCAGTCAGGGGTTTATCAACTTGCGCTTTCCCCTGAGACGCAAACAGTTCTATAGCAAATCGCGCGAAAGTTGGTGCGTCGTCCCGAGCCATAATATCGGGTCGTATTTTCTACGTATATTTTCGTCTGAGACTTTTTCTTCTTTCCGCTTTCGGGCCGGTTCGTTTCGGCTGATCACAGAAATCAAACCTAAGGGAACGAAAAATGTTCAGGATATTCTCCCGCCTTCGCGGCGAATCGCGCCGCCTCGGCATTATCATCATCACGTCGATTCTATCGCTGTCCGGGCTCGCCATCGCCCGGGCCGCGCCGCCCCCGGTCGTTCAAACCGTCAACGGTGAAGTCGCGGGCTTCTATAATAACTCTGTCGCTGAATTCCTTGGCATGCGCTATGCCAAGCCGCCCGTCGGGCAGTGGCGCTGGATGCCGCCTCAGTCTCCCACCCCGTGGTCCGGGGTGCGTTCGGCCACCATGTACGGCAATCGCTGTGCGCAAATCACCACTCTTGGCGTCTTCGCCGGCCCCGCCACCAATACCGAGGATTGTCTGTTTCTCAATGTGTTCACGCCGGATTTGCAGGCCGGAGCGAATCTGCCGGTCATCGTCTGGATTCATGGTGGAGGCAATTTCGATGGCGAAAGCAATGATTACGACGGCAGCAAAATGGCGCTCCAGGGCAACACCGTCGTGGTTACCATCAACTATCGGCTCAACCTGATGGGTTTTCTCGCCGCCGCCTCGCTCGATACGGAAGGTCATCAATTCGGCAATTATGGCTTGATGGATCAGCAGATGGCCTTGAACTGGGTTCGCCAGAACATCGCCAATTTCGGCGGCAATCCCAATAACGTCACGCTTGGCGGCCAGTCCGCCGGGGCCGAGGATACCGGCTTCGCCATGCTCTCGCCGCCGGCGGCGGGTCTTTTTCAGCGTGGCATTTGTGAAAGCTTCTGCCCCACCGGCAACATCCCCACCCTCGCCTCGGCCGAGGCGGTAGGCCAGAACTTCGCCACCGCCGCGGGTTGTGGTGGTAAAACCGGTCCTGCTCAGGCGGCTTGCTTGCGCCACGTGCCGGCCGCCATCGTCGAATCCCTCGCGGGCACCGCCAGCGCCACAAGTGCCTATGTCATCGGCCCCATGCTCGATGGCAACATTCTGCCAATCCAACCCCCAACCGCCTGGGCAAGCGGTCAGTTCACCCATGTCCCGCTGATGAACGGCAATGTCCAGGACGAGGAGAATTTCGGCCTCGCGATCACGGAATACTTCTCGAACCCAAGGCAGCCCCCGACCGATTCGCAATACACTAACTACGTGACCACGACCTATTCAAGCTCGGCCTACCCACCCGGCACGGCTGAGAAGGTGCTGCGCCTTTACCCGCCCACCAATTACACCTCCGCCCAGCTTGCCTGGGACCGTGCCGGAACCGATCCTGGCATCTGCGCCGAAATGGCCCTGAATACGTTGCTGGCGCCACAAATTCCGGTCTATGCCTATCTGTTTGAGGATCAGACGCCGCCTTTCTATTTTCCGCCCATGCCCGGCTTTCTGCCCCTCGCGTATCATACCGCTGATATCCAGTTCCTGTTTCCGCTCTACCACGGCGGTCAGGGCACACCGCACCCGCTACACGGTGAACAGTCCACGCTTTCAGACACACTCGTCTCCGCCTGGACCAAATTCGCCTGGACCGGCAACCCTAACGGTGCCGGTCCCACGCCGTGGCCGGTATATAGCGTGAACCCGAACAAATCGGATATCCTGCTGGAAAACGTCCCAGCGGTGCAAACCGAATCGACAGCACAGTTCAACGTCGCGCATCATTGCGATTTCTGGAGTTCACTGTAGCGGATAAAAAGCGGGGCGGGTACTACCCGCCCCGCCCATTCGTAATCCCGGTTTCGGAATGTGGTTACATTCGATCGACCTTGGCAGTCTCAAGCTCGCCGTCACGACTTCCTGTCAATCGGATCGCCGAGCCGCCTTCTTCGGATCAGATATCCTTGAAGCGGCCGACCTGGGGGGATTTTCATTCCCCAGGCGCCTGATCGCTATGGCTGATATTCCCACACCGTGCCGGGATAGAAACCCGATTGACCGGCCGCACCATAGGTGGTTCCGAACAAGTCCCTGCCCAGTATGACCACGTTCGAATACGGGAACTGTCCGTCCGTGCCCCCGTTGAAGTAGTAGGGTACGGTTTCAGTCCATTGACCACCTGGGCTGGCCGGTGGGGCTAGTTTGAAAATCTCGCCGTTACTGGAAAGACCCACGCCCAGAGTCGTGCCATACAGATTGCCATGTGCATCCATCGAAACCGGTGCCCACGGGCCATTGCCGTCGAAGCCTAGTCCGCTAAAATCGTACAGCACGTTGTAGGTGAAGGCGCCAGCCTTGGTCGTGGGCGGTATCAGTTGGAAAACGCTGCCCTGGCTGCTGGCAAAGCCCGCCGTTGTTCCATAGAGGTTGCCGTCACGCCCGTAGATCATGCCGGCACGCGGCACTTCGCCGGCGGCGCCGCCGGCGAAGGTGTGGATGAGGTTGAAGCCCCAGGTTCCGCCCGGGCTGGTTGGCCGCGTCAGGGCATATATCGTGCCGCTGTTGTCGCTGCCGTAGCCTGCGGTGGCGCCGTAAAGCGCATGCCCCGGCCCGAATACCAGGTCACCCAGTGGT
The DNA here is from genome assembly GCA_021782435.1 of Pseudomonadota bacterium. GTDB lineage: Bacteria > Pseudomonadota > Alphaproteobacteria > Acetobacterales > Acetobacteraceae > JAJXVA01. The sequence continues at coordinate 3,863 of JAJXVA010000005.1, read as the reverse complement.
TCTCCTCCATCGGAATTCCCAGTGAAATTATACAGAACCGTCTCGGTCCAGGCAGTCTGCCCACCGGCTGGCGGGCTCAACGCGAACACCACGCCGACCACGCCGGTGCCGCCCTCGCTGGCTGCGCCGTATAAATTGCCCTGGGCGTCCTCTATCAATTGACCGTCGGGATCGCCGCCGTCATTGCCGCCAGTGAATGTATGCAGCACCGTCTCGGTCCAGGCGCCGCCACTAACCGCGGGCGGCGTCAATTCAAATACTACGCCATAGCCATCGGCGCCCCCCTGGTAGGTGGTGCCATAGATCGCGCCGGTTTTCGGATCCACCGATACATTCGCGGTCGGTATTCCGCCGTCATTGCCGCCAGTGAAGCTGTAAAGCGGAGTCTCGGTCCAGGCGCCGCCCGTCTGCGCCGGTGGCGCCAGGGAGAATACCACGCCGTTGTGCCCGGCCCCGCCGCTGGTCGTCGTGCCATAAAACACGTGGTGCACGGCATCCGGGGTCAATCCGCTTTCTGGAAACCCCCCGTCATTGCCGTCTACGAAGCTGTATATGTTCGTAAGCCCGCTCGCGGCATGCGCGGTACACAGCCACCCGACGCCAAGCGCGGTCGCGCCGGCCAGTAGAATTATTCTATACATAATCGATCTCCAAAGAGAATTTTAACTGGTGCCCAAACCTAGCCGTCCGCCGACTTGCTGGCCAGTGGAGTAATTGTGTCCAGGCTAAAATATTCTTGGGGCCTCCGTGTCAAACCTCTTTCGGAACGCGTGTCAGGGTAGGTGCCGCACGCCACGCGAACGGCAGCACCGCCGCCCCCAAGACGGCTTGCCCCAAAGGCCGGGTTGCCCCCGCCACTGCTGGCCAGGTCAACGCTCGCCGGCAATAATTCCCGGACGAGCAGCCTTGATCAGGCCGTTCGTCTGCCGAACACCGCGTGGTAAATCACCAACACGACGATCGCGCCAACTACCGCGACCACCAGGCTATACAAATTCAAGCCGGTCACGCCATGCGCGCCGAACATGGAAAACACGAACCCACCCACGAAAGCGCCAACCACGCCCAGCACGATATCCAGCAGCAGGCCATCACCCTGTTTGTTGACCACTTTGCTGGCAATAAAGCCGGAGATCAGTCCCAGAATGATCCATCCGACCATCGACATTTTCTGCCTCCCTCATTGAATAAACCGCCGACGCCAAACCGCCGCGCCGTAACAACATCAAATCATTCGTAAAAGTAATCGCGGCCAATCCGGCCAGGCCCAAACGGCGTGTTCCGCTGCCCGTGCCTGGCGACAGCAAACACGCCCGCAAGTGTCACGTCAACAGTCCCGGAGATCTGGGGGCGGCTTGGGTTGGCCCTCGTGCGCGATCGACCGCCCGTTCTGCCGGCGCCTTATTTTCTTCCGAACATCCGCTCCAGGTCCGCGCGGCTCAACTTCAGGTAGGTCGGCCGGCCATGGCTGCACGTCGCCGCCCGGGGTGTGGCTTCCATCTGCCGCAACAATGCGTTCATTTCGGTGGCGTTCAGCCGCCGGCCCGCCCGGATCGAGCCATGGCAAGCGAGCCGCGCCACCGCCTGGTCGAGCTTTCGTTCCAGCGAAAGTGCCGCCCCGTGTTCGGTGAATTCCTCGGCGAGGTCGCGCAATAATCTGGCCACGTCCGGCATGCCCTCCCGCTCGGTCAGCAGGGCCGGCACCGCCCGCACCAGCACCGCGCCGGGGCCAAAGCCCTCAACCTCCAGGCCCAGCCGTCCCAGAGTTTCGGCCTGTTCGGTCACCAGCGCCGCCATGTCACGGGGCAGATCCACCACCACGGGCAACAGCAGCGCCTGTCGCGCCACGCCGCCCGTGTGCAGTTCCGCCGCCAATCGCTCATGGGTCAGGCGCTCATGCGCGGCGTGCTGATCCACCACCACCACCCCCCCATCGGCGGCGACCGCCAGCACATACGTATCCAGCACCTGCGCAACCGCCGCCCCGAGCGGAAACGATGTCACGTCGTCCGCCTCCGGCGTCGTTGCCCCCGCCACCATCACCCGCGCCGAGGGCACCGGCGCCAGCAGCGCCGCCTCGGCAAACCCCGCCGCCATGGCGCCAGCGCGCGGCATCGGCATGGTCATGCGCATCTGCGGTAACGGCCCTGTCGGCGTCCGCGCGCCCTGTCCCCAGCCCGTCTGAGGCCGGGCAGGCATGAAAACCCCGCCCGCCGGCACCGCCAGCGCCTGCCGCACACCGCCAATCACCAGCGCCCGCATCGCTTCGGGGTCGCGGAAGCGCAGCTCCGCCTTGGCCGGATGCACGTTCATATCCACCGCGTCCGAGGGCACGGTCACATACAGCGCCGCCACCGGGTGGCGCCCGTATTCCATCACGTCCTTATACGCCACCCGCAGCGCCGATTTCAGCAGCGGATCAGCAACCGGCCGCCCGTTCACCACGAAATATTGCGCGGCGGCGCTCGCCCGGTGCGCCGCCGCGCCACCCACCAGCCCGGCCAGGCCGAGCGATCCCCGCTCATGCGCGAGCGGCAGCAGCCAGTCGGCGCTATCCGCTCCCAGCAGGGCCCTTATCCGCGCCTCGCGCGTCTGGGCCGGCACCTCCAGCACCGCCCGACCGTCCCGTGTCATCCGAAACGCCACATCCGGCGCCGCGAAGGCGAGCCGGCGCACCGCCGCTTCCGCCGCTTCGCCCTCCGTCCGGACCGATTTCAGAAATTTTCGCCGCGCTGGCGTCGCGAAAAACAAATCCCGCACGATCGCCCGCGTGCCCACCTCGCCGGCCGCCGGCGCGACGACACCCATCACCCCGCCCTCCAGCGTCAGCCGGCTGGCATGATCCGCCTCGCGGGTGCGGCTGATCAGCGTCAGCCGCGCTGCCGCCCCAATCGAGGGCAAGGCCTCCCCCCGGAATCCAAGGGTGCGAATTTCCACGAGTTGGTCGTCGGTCAACTTGCTGGTCGCGTGGCGCTGTACGGCGAGTGTGAGTTCGTCCGCCGCAATTCCCGCGCCGTCATCCAGCACCTCGATCCGCTCGATGCCGCCGCCATCCACGGCGACCTCGATGCGCCGCGCCCCGGCGTCCAGCGCGTTCTCCACCAGTTCCTTGCACGCCGCCGCCGGCCGTTCGATCACCTCGCCCGCGGCAATCCGGTCGATCAGCCCCGGTGGCAGCAATCTCAGCCCGCTCGAGCCCATACCGTCACCTTACCCCGATTCGGCCAATTTTCCGCCATACGGTCTTGCCGTGGCGAAAGCGCCACCTTAACAAATTTTCAATCACTTACCGTAAAACCCTTCACCTTTAGCTTAGGATGTGCGAATCCTTGCCGATCACGCGGTCACAAGCTCGGGCACGTTCCCTCATGCGCATGCGTCGGTCTGCGTCACGCGCCTTGGCCTCCTCGTTCGCCGCCCTGTTGTTGTTGCAGCTCGCCAACTGCGCCGGCGGCGGTGGGCGCCGCGCCTCGCTCGCCGGTCTGAACGAGACCCCGCGCTATTATCCGCCACCTGGCCCGCCGCAGGACCCCTGGGGCCCTTACCTCACCGAAGCCGCCACCCGTTTCGGCCTGCCCGAAACCTGGCTGCGGGCCGTCCTGCACCAGGAATCGGGCGGTCAACAGCAGGCGGTCTCTCCCGTCGGCGCCATGGGGCTGATGCAGCTTATGCCGCAGACCTATGCTGAAATGCGAGACCAGTACGGGCTCGGCAATGATCCCTTCCAGCCGCGGGACAACATTTTCGCCGGCGCTGCCTATCTGCGGCTGATGTATGATCGGTTCGGCGCGCCCGGCTTCCTTGCCGCCTATAACGCCGGCCCGCAGCGCCTTCAGCAATACCTCACGACCGGAACCCCGTTG
>JAJXVA010000152.1 GCA_021782435.1 Pseudomonadota bacterium | reverse complement strand
GGGGACATTTCGGCGGAGGACATTTCGGCGGCGGGCATTTCGGCGGCGGGCATTTCGGCGGGGGACATTTCGGCGGGGGGCACTTTGGGGGTGGACACTTCGGAGGCGGCCATTTCGGCGGCGGGCACTTCGGGGGTGGGCACTTCGCAGGTGGACACTTCGCGGGTGGGCATTATGCCGGGGCGCATTACGCCGGCGGGCGCTTCGGTGGCCCGGCCGGGGGATGGCATGGCGGGAATTGGGGCGGCTGGCATGGCGGGGATTGGCGTGGCGCCGGGTGGCGCGGCGGAGATTGGGGCGGCGGCTGGCGTGGCGGTGACTGGGACGGCTGGCGCGGCGGCTATGGCTGGGGCGGCGGCCCGTACTGGGGTGGCTGGGGTGGCTGGGGCTGGGGCGCGCTGGGATTGGGCGTGGGCCTGGGTGTCGCGGCCGCGACGGCGCCTTATTACGCGACGCCGTATTACGCGACCCCGTATTACGCCGCGCCGGATGACGCCTATGATTACTGTTACTATTACCCCACCGCACCGGCCTGTTACTGACGCGGAACTGGCCAGGGCTCAGCCCTGGCCAGGCTCGTTAGGGGGTAGAGGGCGTTACAGAGTGGCGGGGCGTTACCGGGTGACGGTTACTGGGTCGCGGGCGTGACCTGCATCAGTTGGGCGCTGACCCCCTGCGGCACCGTGGTGGCGAGGGCGGTGCCGGCGGGGGTGATCATGGTCAGGTCGATGCTGGTCTGGCCCGGGGTGGGAGCCCCTGGGACGCTGTAATTGGGCGAGCCCAACTGGTTCTGGAGATAGGCGATTTCGGATTCCATCGGGATTTCAGCGAAATCGGCGAGGTTGGCGAGGACGGCGCCATTATCGAGCGCGGGGCGTTCGACCACCCATTCCGCGGTGTTGCCGCGCAGGACCGTGCCGGCGGGCGGCGCGATGCCGAGGCTGGTGTAGGCGCCGGTTTGCAGGTTGACCAGGGTGACCGAACCCGCGCCGGGCCCATTGGCCTGTAGCACGACGAACACCGCCCCGCCGACCGTGACCGGGAAATTATAGAGTTCGTTGGTGTTGCCGGGATACCATTCGACCCAGGCATAAATGTTCTGCGCCTGGGTGCCGCCCTGGCAGACGGCATCGGCCTCGGTGCCGGATTGGAGCACGTCGGGGCTGCCGTCGTAGCCGTCGATGCCGACCCAGGTCGAGGAATAATCGGTGCCGGGACAACTGGCGTGGCCCTGGATGACGCCGGAGATGACCCATTGGGCCATGATTTCGGCGTAGGAGCCGCTGCCCCAACTGCCCTGGGTGTTTTCCAGCACCTGGCCGGCCCAGTTGGTGCTGTATTGCGCGGCCGCATGGCTGACGAGGCCACGCGCCGGGCCGTGCCGGCGCATGACCACGCGCAGCCTGGCGGGAATGTAGGTGCGCATCGCGGCGATGGCGTGGTCGAGCGCGGGATTGGAGGACGCGCCATTGGCGAGACGCGGCGGATGGGCGGGCAGGCCATAGGCGAGCAATGACGCATTGGCGGCGGTGGCCGGGTTGAACAGCAGCGGCGGGGCTGGATAGGGCAGGACGCCATCCGGCCGGACCATGGGGGCCGGCGTGGTTTCCGCGCGGGCCGGCATGGCGATGGCGAGGGCCACGGGGAAGGCCACGGGGAGAGCCCCGGGGAGAGCCATGGCGAGGGTAATGGCACGGCCGAGAGACGATATGACGGGTTTCATGACCAGGGACATGGACCAGCACTCCTGCGGCGCAAGATGGGGCGAGAACGGGCACTGCGCGCGCCGCACGCCCCGCCGGGCCGGCATGCGCGCGGAGAACTCTCTCGCGAAACCGCGCCGGCGAAAAGATGCGAATCGTGATTTTCAGTTGCGGGATGGCGCGCGCGCGGGCATGGGGGACGGCAGCCAGGCAAGCAGGAGAGATGCGCATGCGCAGCAAATTCGTGGCCACGATCGGCGCGGCAGTGATGACGTTGGCCGGCGCCGGGATGGCGCGGGCGGCGACGGTGCCGCCGGCGATAGCGGCGGCGGTGAGCGTGCCGACGCGATCGGCCAAATTCGTGGCGCGGGACAAGTATCGGCATCCGGCCGAGGAATTGGCGTTTTTCGGGGTGAAACCGAGCTCGACCGTGGTGGAGATATGGCCGGGACCGGGTTACTGGACGCAGATCCTGGCGCCGTTGCTGCACGACCAGGGCACCTACTACGTGGCGATGGGCAGCGCCGATGGCAGCAAGCTCGAGCAGGAATGGCTGCCCTCGGTCAAGTTCCGCGCGATGCTGGCCAAGGACCCGGAAATCTACGATCGGGTGAAATTCTCGACCCTGACGGTGAAGCACCCCGACCCGGCGCCGCCCGATAGCGCGGATTTCGTGCTGACCTTCCGCAACCTGCACAACTGGATGCAGGCGGGCGATACCGCGCAGATGCTGGCGGGCATCCACAAGGCGCTGAAGCCGGGCGGGATTTTCGGGGTGGAGGACCATCGCGGCAACACCACCGCGCCCCAGGACCCGAAAGCCGAGAACGGCTATGTGCGCCAGGCCTATGCGATACGCCTGATCGAGAAAGCCGGGTTCAAATTCGTCGGCAGTTCGGAAATCGATGCGAACCCCAAGGATACCGCGAACTGGCCCGAAGGGGTGTGGACGCTGCCGCCGAGCTTCGCGCTGGGGGCGAAGGACCACGCGAAATACGCGGCGATCGGAGAGGCGGATAATTTCGTGCTGAAATTCCGGAAAGTGGGGCATTGACCGTGCGGGCATGGTTGCTGGCGGGCATTGCCGCGCTCGGGATGGGGGGGGCCGCGCGGGCCGACCAGGCGTGCTTCGCGACGCTGGCGCGCACACGCAATTTCAGCCTGGGCCAGCCCGGGCACGCGGTGCCGATGCCGGATGGGCGGGATGTGCTGTTTCTGCGCAGCGGGCCCGAGGATACCGCGCTCGGGCTTTATGATTTCGATGTGGCGAGCGGTACCACCCGGGCTTTGGCGCTGCCGGGCGGCAGCCAGACGCTGAGTGTGGAGGAAAAGGCGCTGCGCGAGCGCGAGCGCATGACGCTTTCCGGCATCACGGATTTTTCGGTGAGCCTTGATGGGCGCGCGGTGCTGATGGCGGAAGCCGGCCGGCTGAGCGTGATGGCCGGTGCGGGCGGCAAGGTGCGCGCGCTGCCGGGGGATGGCTGGATTTCGCCGCAGCTTGCGCCCGATGGCCGCGCGGTGGCCGCGGTGCGCGACAATACGCTGCACGTGGTGGAACTGGCGGGCATGCATGACCATGTGGTGAGCCCGCGCGGCAGTGACACGCTGAGTTACGGGCTGGCGGAATTCGCCGCCGCCGAGGAGTTGGATCGCGACCGCGGCACGTGGTGGTCGCCCGATAGCCGCTACCTGGTGTACGAGCGGGCGGATACGAGCGGCGTGCTGCCGCATTACATCGCCGATCCGGGCAACCCGGCGGTGAAGCCTGTGGAATTCCGCTACCCGAAAGCCGGCACGCCGAATGCGAAGGTGGATCTGTTCGTGGTGCCGCGCGATGGCGGGCGGGCGGTACAGCTGCGCTGGGACGCGACCGCGCTGCCCTACCTGGTGCGGGTGGTGTGGCAGAAGGGCGGCAAGCTGACGCTGGTGCTGCAGAACCGCGAGGAGACGCGCGAGGTGGTGGCGGTGGCGGACCCGAAAACCGGGGTGGTGCGCCCGGTTTTGACCGAGACCGACCCGGCCTGGATAAACATTTCGCCCGAGGCCTATCTGCGCGGCGCGAAGCCCCTGCCCTACTGGCTGCCCGATGGCTCGGGGTTTTTGTGGGCGGCGGAACGGGGCCAGTATTGGCGGCTGGAACTGCACGCGCCGGATGGGCAGCTGATACGGACGCTGAGCCCCCCTGCCCTGCCCTTTGCCGGGCTGGTGGGGGTGGATATGGCGCGCGGGCGGGTGCTGTTCGCCGCGCGCGGGACACGGCTCGATCTCGGGGTTTATGCGGTGCCGCTGGCCGGGGGGACGGCAACGCCCTTTGCCGCCGCGCCCGGGCTGCATGATGTGCGGGTGACCGCCGATGGCGGGCTTGCGGTGGATGCGCGGAACCTGGCCGATGGCAGCGCAGGCGTTGCCGTGCTGGATGCGGATGGCAGGACGCGGGCGATGCTGCCTTCGGTTGCCGAGACGCCCAAGGCGGTGCCGAACGTGCAGTATCTGACCGCCGGCAGCGAGGATTTCGATGCGATGGTGGTGCGGCCGCAGGATTTCGTGGCCGGCAGGAAATATCCGGTCATTCTGTCGGTTTATGCCGGGCCGGCGTTCAAGACCGTGATGCGGGCGCCGCGCCTGTATCTGGGTAACCAGTGCATGGCCGACCAGGGGTATATCGTGGTTTCGCTCGATGGGCGGGGCACGCCGGGGCGGACGCATGATTTCGAGCGGGCGACGAAATACGATCTGATCGACCTGCCGCTGGCGGACCAGGTGGATGGGTTGCAGGCGCTCGGCCACAAATTCCCGGAAATGGATATGTCGCGCGTCGGTGTGACCGGCTGGAGCTTCGGGGGCTATTTCACGGTGATGGCCGCATCCCGCCGCGGCGATGTGTTCCGCGCCGGGGTGGCGGGGGCGCCGCCGGTGGATTTTGCCGATTACGACACGGCCTATACCGAGCGCTACCTGGGCCTGCCTCAGGCGCACGCGGACGCCTATGCGAAAAGCAACGTGCTGAGCTATGCGGATAAATTATCGATCCCGCTGCTGATCATGCACGGGCTGACCGACGACAACGTCTATTTCGTGAACACGGTGAAACTGACCGAGGCGCTGACGCGGGCGGGCAAGACGTATGATTTGATGCTGGTGCCCGGGACGCATCTGCTGGAGGACCCGGTGCTTGCCGAGCGGGTGACGCAGCGGCGCATGGCGTATTTTGCCAGATATCTGGGCCAGGGACCGGAGAAATAAGCCACCGGTCGCGTGCCTGAGAGCGTCGGCGGCCTTACGCTGCCGACGCCGGAGGCGGATGCCTATTCGAAGTCGTTCTGGTCAGTTGCCGAGGGCGCGGCGGAGGAGTTCGACATCGTCGGCGAAGGCGCGGTCGGACTGCATGAGTTCGGTGACCTTGTTGACGCCGTGGATGACGGTGGTGTGGTCGCGGTTGCCGAATTTGCGGCCGATTTCGGGCAGGGAGCGGGTGGTAAGCTGTTTGGCGAGATACATGGCGACCTGGCGTGGCCTGGCGACGGCGCGGGAGCGGCGGGAGGAGGACATGTCGGCGACGCGGATGTTGAAATGTTCGGCGACCTTGCGCTGGATTTCGTCGATGCTGACCTGGCGGTCATGGGCCTTGAGGAGATCGCCGAGCACGTCCTGGGTGCTCTCGAGGGTGATGGGTCGGCCGAACAGATTGGCGTGGGCGATGAGGCGGTTGAGCGCGCCCTCGAGTTCGCGGACATTGGTCGCGATTTTCATGGCGAGAAATTCGAGCACCTTGAGGGGCACGGTGACCGCGCTGGAGACCGCCTTGGTGTGAAGAATGGAGAGGCGCAGCTCGAAGGTGGTGGCATGGAGATCGGCGACCATGCCGCAGCCGAGGCGGGTGCGCAGACGATCCTCGAGGCCGGAGAGGTCGGAGGGGGATTTATCGGCGGAGACCACGATCTGGCGGCCTTCCTCGACCAGGGCATTGAAGGTGTGGAAGAATTCCTCCTGGGTGTTGTCCTTGCCGATCAGGAACTGGAGATCGTCGATCATCAGGACATCGACGCTGCGCAGCTGATCCTTGAATTCGAGGGTGGACTGGCTGCGGATGGCGCCGATGAAGCGGTACATGAATTTTTCCGCCGACATGTAGGCGACCGAGACCGGCGCGGCGCGGGTGCGGAGCGCCGTGAGTTCCCAGGCGATGGCGTGCATCAGATGGGTTTTGCCGAGACCGACGCCACCATAGAGG
>JAJXVA010000151.1 GCA_021782435.1 Pseudomonadota bacterium | reverse complement strand
TGCGCTGCGCGCGCGGGTGGAGCTGGCGCGCCGTCGCGGTTGCGCATGACGCGGTTCTGTCATGCACGACCCCTGGTGTTACCCGCGACACGTGGCTATAAGCCCGCGCAACCCAGGTTCCGCCCGCCGGCGGTGCCGCCGGTAACGCTTATAACAGGACAGAACGCGCCATGATGGTGACCCTGCCCCCCGATTATCGCCCGTCCGAGGATGAGGCGTTCATGAACCCGATGCAGGTCGAATATTTTCGACAGCGCCTGCTGCGCTGGCGGGCGGACCTGTTGCGTGATGCCGACGACACGCTGGCCAGCCTGTCCGAGGGCGGGATCCACGAGGCCGATATCACCGATCGTGCCAGCGTCGAGACCGATCGTGCGCTGGAACTGCGCACCCGTGACCGGGCACGCAAGCTGATCGGCAAGATCGACCAGGCCCTGCAGCGCATCGAGCAGGGGACGTATGGCTACTGCGAAGAGACCGGAGAGCCGATCAGTCTTCGCCGCCTGGAAGCCCGGCCGATTGCCACGCTCTCGATCGAGGCCCAGGAACGGCACGAGAAAATGGAGAAATCCTACCGCGACGACTGATCGGCCGGCTTTTAGGGCGCGGTCACGGCGCGACCCGCGAGCGGGGCAGGGGGATGGTGTTGCCGGGGCGGCATGGCCGCGGCGGCGTGACTTGACCGCGAGCCACGCAAACCCCAGCCGCGCCGGCGCGGCGGCGGACGCGGCGAGAATTTTTTGCGGGATCCCGTCACCACAGGTCCGGTCGGTATCCTGGCTCAGCCTGGCGCGGATGGTCCGCCCACCTGGGCCAGCCAGTCGGACAGATTATAGTAATTCGTGACCCGGGCGATGAGACCCGCCCGTACCTCGAAAAACGCGCCGGCTGGCAGGACATAGGTTTGCCCGTGCGCCGGGGGCAGCCCCGGCTCCGCCACCAGATAGGTGCCGTGCACGGTGAATTCCGCCGCCGCCCGATTGCCGTCCGGGCTCGTCATCACCGTGATGTCGGCGAGCCGTTCGCGGTAGGCGGTATTCATGCGCGCCAGAAACCGGGCGAACGCCGCGCGACCCGGCTCGCGCGTGCCCTGGTTGATGTCGTGGATCACGTCCTCGGTCAGCAACGCCAGCATGGCCTCGGCATCGCCGCGGTTGAAGGCGTCGTAATAGGCGCGGATCAGATCAGGTGTCGTGGTCATGGTCACTCCGGCGTTACAGGAAGCGGGGGCGGTGGTGGCGGCGGCCAATCGCGGAAATTGCGCACCGCGCCGTCCGCGCGGACCGTCTCGAGTCGGGCCTGGTCGAGATCCGCGAAGACGAGGCCCGGGGTGTCGGGCGCGCCCGCCGCCACCACGCCGTCCTCGGCGAAGCCGCGGTCCACGGGACCGTAAACCGCGGCGAGCCCGTGGTTTTCGTCGACCGAGGCGAGGCCGGGCGCGCTGCCGATGGTGGGCACCACGGCCACGAAACATTGGTTTTCCAGCGCCCTTGCCTGTGCCGACAGACGTACGCGGTTGAAGCCGTGCCAGCTATCGGTGCAGCTCGGGGTTAAAATCAGCCATGCCCCGGCCTCGGCCTGCGCGCGGACCAGCGGTGGAAATTCCACGTCATAGCAGATTGCGATGCCGATGAGCCCGAACGGCGTGGCGAACACGCGCGGCGCGGCGCCCGGGCGGACGCCCCAGCGTTCCGCCTCGAACCGCGTCATGATGGATTTTTCCTGCCGGGCCACGCGCCCGTCCGGCGCGATGAGGGGCGCGAGGTTGCGCACCGCGCCATCGCGCAGCCAGGGCAGCGTGCCCGGCAGCAGCCATAGATCATGGGTGGTGGCGGCGGCGCGGCAGCCGGCCAGCAATTCCGCCGCGACCGAGGTTACGCTGGCGAGTTCCGCCTCTGCGTTTCCCGCGCCGGGATATCCCGCGGCCACTTCCATGCAGGCATATTCGGGCAGCACCAGCAGGTCGGCGCCGCCGGCCCTGGCCTTGCGCGCCGCGGCATCGAGTTTGGCGAGAAACGCGTCCGGCCCGGAGACGCCGGTGATTTCGTGCGGTGCGAGGGCGAGGCGGAGCCGGTTCATGGCAGGGGGTCTCCGTTCAGGCTGTGCAACCAGAACACCAGCGTCTTGTCGCTCTCCTGCGCCGCGCCGACATCCCGCCAGCGCATCTGGCAGGTGAGGTCGGGCCGTTTCGTGTAGCCCCGATGGGTCCAGAACCCGGTCAGGTCAGCGGCGTCGGCCGGGCGCGAGGGATGGTCGGGCGGGCGCTGCACGGCGCAGAACGCGGTGAAGCGCACGCCTGGCCAGGCGGCGGCGGCGGCCTCACGCAGCGCAAAGAACCGCACGCCGATTCCCTGCCCGCGATAGGCCGGCAACAGCACGGATTCGCCGAAATAGAAAAACGCCGCGAGATCGCAGCCGCGCGCGGCGAACGGGGCACGTACTGCCGCATCGGCCTCGGTCAGGGGCAGGCAGGTGCTGGCGCCGACCGGCGTGGCGCCGTCCCAGGCGACCGCGACCACCGCGCCGTTGGCGTTGAGGTAGGTTTGCAGATACTCGGTCTCGTACGCTTCCGACCCGTCGTAGAGATACGGCCAATCGCGAAATACGCGGATGCGCAGGCGCGCGAGGGCTGGCAGCGCCGCCGCCAGCGCCTTGCCCGCGCAGAGTTCCACCCGCACCGTTCCGGCCAAGTCCCGTCCTCCCCCGCCTTGCCAGTTTCCTGGCGCGCGGCCAGCATAAAGCATGCGCAGCCCCGGCGGCACAGCCGGTAGCGACGCGACCGGCGCGGCGCGGCGCGGGCTTTTGCGGCATTGGCGCGTCAGCCCCGCGTCCAGGCTTTGACAGGCGCCAACCCGATCCCATTTGCCGGACGTAGCCGCCTACACCCCCTTTCATCGAGGTCCCGCATGTTCCGAACCCTTACCCTTGGCCTCGCGCTTGCCGCCGCCGCCGCCGCGCCGGCATTCGCGCATCTCGAGCCCGGCGCCACCGCGCCGCTGTTCACCACCAAGGCCACGCTGGCCGGACACGAATTCGCGTTCTCGCTGGCGGATGCCCTGAAAAAGGGGCCGGTAGTGCTGTATTTCTACCCCGCCGCCTTCACCCCCGGCTGCACCGCGGAGGCGCATGATTTCGCGGCCGCGATGCCGAAATTCCGCGCCCTGCACGCGACCGTGATCGGGGTTTCGATGGACGGCATTCATAAGCTCGACCGCTTCTCGGTGACCGAATGCCGCAAGCAATTCCCGGTTGCGTCCGATAAATCGGGCGCGATCAGCAAATCCTATGATGCCGTGCTCAGCGGCATGATGGGCTATGCCAGCCGTACCTCCTACGTGATCAGCCCGGACGGCAAGATCGTTTACGCCTATACGGCCATGGACCCGAGCGGGCATGTCGGTAACACCATGCACGCGGTGGCGCAGTGGAATGCCGCCCACCCGACCGCGCCCTGATCAGACGGGTTCGTCCGACTTGAACAGGCTGCCCCGGCCCGCCCGTGGCGCGGCTGGGGCAGCGCCACGGGCGGCGGCGCGCAAACCCTGTCTCGCAGCCGCAAAATTTCGAAGTTTTCCGTGCAGGAAGGCGCCATATTAGCAGGAAATTCTTTTTTACGGCCGATACTTGACCACGCGTAGAAAATCCTTTTCTTCGTCACCAGTTCTCTGGCCCGACGAAAGCATGGTCATGTCCCAAGCGAGCCTGCGCCTGCCCAAAACCGCCCCCTTCGCGCCGGAGCACATCGCGGCGCTGGACGCTGTGATCGCCAAGGCCAATCCGGGCCAGCGGGCGTGGTTGGCGGGGTTTCTCGCCGGGTTGGATGCCGCCCAGCCGGCCGGCCAGGCCGCCGCCCTGCCCGCGGCGGTGACGGAACGGCCCCGGCTGCTCATTCTCTACGCGACCGAAAGCGGCAATGCCGAAGCCCTGGCCAGCAAGGCGCGTGGCGATGCCACCCGCCGTGGCTTTGCCGCCCGGGTGGCCGATATGGCGGAATTTCGCCCCGAAAACCTGGGGGATGCGAAAAATCTGCTGGTCATCGCGTCGACCTGGGGCGATGGGGAGCCGCCGCAGCGCGCGGCGCCGTTCTATCGAGCCATGATGGGCGCTTCGGCGCCGCGGCTGGACGGGTTGAGATTTTCCGTGCTGGCGCTCGGCGACAGTGCCTATGCCCAGTTCTGCGAAACCGGTAAGCGGTTCGATGCGCGCCTCGCCGAACTGGGCGCCACCCGCGCAGCCCCGCTGGTTATGGCTGATCTCGACTACGCCACGCCGGCGCGGCGCTGGCTCGAGGGGGCGCTCGACGCGCTGCTGCCGCCGGAGGCTGATGGCGGCTCGGTCATTCACGTCGATTTCGCGAGGCCGCCGGGGGTCATTGCCAGCCGAACGGCGCCGGCTTCGGTGACGATCAGCGCCCATCATCCGCTCACCTCCTCACGCGCCGACAGCACGACCGTGCATATCGAACTCGATCTCGCTGGCGCGGATCTCGCCTACGAGCCCGGCGATGCGATCGGGGTTCTGCCGCGCAATGACCCCGCGCTGGTGACCGAAATCTCCCGTGCCGCCGGGCTTGGCGCCGATGCGGCTGACGCTCTGAGCCGGCAATACGACATCACCACCCTCACTGAGCACCAACTGGCGGAGTTCGCCGAGCTCGGCGGAATTGCCGCCCTGGCCAGCCCCGCGGCCCGGGCGGAATACCGCCATGGCCGGCAATGGCTGGACCTGTTGCAGCAATTCCCGGGTGTCGTCGGCGGCGAAGCCCTGCTGTCGCGGCTGCGCCCGTTGCAGCCGCGCTATTATTCGGTGGCGTCGTCCCGCCGGCTGGTTGGCGACGAAGCGCATCTCACGATCGCCCGTGTCGCCTATGCCAGCGCCGGGCGGGGTCGCACCGGCGTTGCCTCGGGGTTTCTCGCCGACAGGCTGTCGGTCGGGGCGGAGGTCGATGTTTTCGTCAGGCCCAACCCGCATTTCCGCCTGCCGGAAGACGGTGCGACTCCCATCATCATGGTGGGTGCCGGAACCGGCATCGCGCCGTATCGGGGATTCCTGCAGGACCGGGAGGCGACGGGCGCCGCCGGCAGGACCTGGCTCGTGTTCGGGCATCGCCGGTTCCTGCATGATTTTCTCTATCAACTGGAAATCCAGGCCTGGCTCGCAGCCGGCGTGCTTTCCAGGCTCGATCTCGCGACCTCACGTGATGCACCCGAAAAGCGCTATGTGCAGCACGTGCTGCGTGACCAGAAAAGGGAATTACGAGCCTGGCTCGACCAGGGTGCGACCCTGTATCTGTGCGGCGATGCCACCCACATGGCGCGTGACGTCGATGCCACCCTGACCGAAATTCTGGGCGAAACCGGCCTGGATGAACTGATTGGAGCCGGGCGCTACAAGAAGGACGTTTACTGACGTGACCGCCCTTTCCATTCACCCGCCCCGCCCGGCCGACCGACAATCGGACGGGCCGGAGGCCGAGGAAATTCTCCGAACCGCGCTGCGGGACCGCTATCCGGCCCGCATCGCACTGGTCTCGTCGTTCGGTATCGAGAGCGCCGTGCTGTTGCATATGGTCGCCGGGATCGACCCCACGACACCGGTGATTTTCCTTGATACAGGTAAACTGTTCCACCAGACGCTGTTGTATCGGCGTTCCCTGGTCGCGTGGCTTGGGCTCACGGATGTGCGCGATGTCCGCCCCAATCCGGCGACGATCGCGGCGCTCGACCCCGATGGCGAGCTTTGGCGCAGCGACCCGGACCTGTGCTGTGCGCTGCGCAAAACCAACCCGCTGGACGACGCGCTGGAGGGTTTCGAGGCCTGGATCACCGGGCGCAAGCGCAGCCAGGGAATGGCCCGCGCGCAGATCGAGCCGTTCGAGACCGGCCCCAACGGGCATGATGTGGTCAACCCGCTGGCGTTTTGGCGCGCCGAGGATATCGCGGCCTATTTCCAGCGCCACGGCTTGCCGCGGCACCCGCTGGAGGGGGAAGGGTATGCCTCGGTGGGTTGTGAAAACTGCACGCTCCGCGCCACCCTGACCGGGGACCGCCGGGCTGGCCGCTGGTTCGGGACCGGCAAAACCGAGTGCGGTATTCATTTGCCGCGCCCCCATACCCCGCGATAAACCTTGCCCGCATGGCCCCGGCCGCGCGGGCCCGCAACCCTCAGGCGAAACTCAT
>JAJXVA010000150.1 GCA_021782435.1 Pseudomonadota bacterium | reverse complement strand
TGTCGCGGCAGCAGCCGCTCCATCAGCTGCACCGGCCAGGTTTCCAGCGCCTCGGGCAGCAGGGTGTGGTTGGTATACGAAAACACCGCCACCGTCATGTCCCAGGCCCGGTCCCAGAACAGGCCATGCGCGTCCACCAGCAGGCGCATCAACTCGGCGATCGCGATCGCCGGGTGGGTATCGTTCAGCTGGATGGCAACCCGGTTCGGCAGGGTCTCCAGGCTCTCATGCGCCGAAAGATGCCGCCGCAGCGTATCCTGCAACGACGCCGACGTGAAAAAAAACTCCTGTCGCAGTCGTAATTCCTGCCCGGCCGGGCTGTCATCGCCCGGGTACAGCACCCGGCTGATCGCCTCCACCTGCACCCGCTCGCGCATCGCGCCGACATGGTCGCCGCGGTTGAAATCCGCGAGGTCCATGGCACTCGTCGCCCGCGCCGCCCACAGCCGCAGCGTATTGGTCTGGGTGGTGCGGAACCCCACCACCGGCATGTCGTACGCCACCGCCCGCACCACTTCCGCCGGCCGCCACACATATGTCACGCCCCAGCCCTGCGGATGCGGCTCGGTCGTAACGGAGCCGCCAAACCCCACGTCATAGCCGATCTCTATCCGCTCGAACTCCCACGGGTTGCCGAGCGAAAGCCAGTCCTCCGGCTGTTCCTTCTGCACGCCATGGTCGAGGATCTGCCGGAACAATCCGTGCTCATAGCGTATCCCATACCCGCAGGCATGAATATTCAACGTCGCCAGGCTGTCCATGAAGCACGCCGCCAGCCGCCCCAGCCCGCCATTGCCCAGCGCCGCGTCCGGCTCCTCGCGCGCAATCGTATCCAGGTCCATGCCGCACTCCGCCAGCGCCGCGCGCACCGTCCCGGTCAGGCCGAGATTGCCGATCGTGTCCATCAGCAGCCGCCCGATGAGAAACTCCAACGACAAATAATAAACCCGTTTCGCGCCCTGGTCCCGGCTCGCCTGGCGCGTGCTCGCCCAGTTGTCCACCGCCTCGTTGCGCACCGCCAGCGCGGTCGCCACGAACCAGTCGCGCTGGCTCGCCGCCTCGGCGGATTTGCCGACCTGGTAGTTCAGCTTGTCGAGAATCCGGGTCTTCATCCGCGCCACCCGCGCGGCCTCGTCATGGTCGGGTTCCGCCGCCGGTTCTGCGGGCTGATTATGGTCCATGTCCGGGGCTCTCCCATACGTCGTGACGGCGCACGCCCCCCTCCCCAGCCGGGTCGCGCCAAGGCCCCATTAGGCCATGATACCGGGGGTAGAGATACCCCTCGCGGCCGCGCCGGCCGGTTTTTAGCCGGAAAGCGCGGCTTTATAGGCCATTATCGCCGGCACGAACCCCATCTCCAGCGCGTCCGCGGTCAGTTCATGCCCGATCGAGGCCTCGGCAATCCAGGGCGCCGCCGCCAGCAGGGGTGGGATGTTGGCCAGGTTCAGGTCGTGCCCCACATTCACCCGCAGCCCGGCATCCCGCGCGGCCGCCGCGGTCGCGCCACAGGCGGCCAGCAGCGCCGCGCCTTGCCCCGCCCGGAATGCCGTCGCGTAGCCGCCAGTATAAATCTCGATCCCCGCCGCCCCCGCGCGCGCCGCCCGCGCCACCACTTCCGGGTCGGGGTCCACGAACAGCACCGGCCGGCAGCCCAGCGCGCGCAGTTGCGCGACCGCCGCCGTTGCCACCGCCTCATCGCTCGCATCCAGCTTCCAGCCCGAATCACTGGTCAGCACGCCTGGCGGGTCGGGCACCAGCGTCACCTGTTCGGGGCGTATCTCCGCCACGATCCGCATCAGCCGCGCGTCCGGGTAGCCCTCGATATTGTATTCGAAGCCCGGTCGCCACGGCGCCATCAGCGCCGCCAGCGCGTAAACGTCGCCCGCGCGTATATGCCGCTCATCGGGGCGCGGGTGCACGGTCAGCCCGGCCGCCCCGGCCTCGTGCGCCAGGCGCCCGAAATGCAGCACATCGGGCACCCCGGTCACGCGCGCATTCCGCAGCAGCGCAATCTTGTTCAGGTTCACGCTCAGCACGGCCATGGGTCGGTCACTCCCCGGCGAAGTAGGCGGCAATGCGCCGCACCAGGCGCGCCGCCACCTCGGTCTTGGCCATGCGCGGCCAGGCTTCGGCGCCCGACTCGGTGATCAGTATCACCTGGTTTTCCGCCCCGCCCATCACGTCGCTGCCGGCCCCCACCGGGTTCGCCACCACCCAGTCCGCGTTCTTGCGCCGCCGCTTCTCGGTCGCCTGCGCCACCACATCATGGGTTTCGGCGGCAAACCCCACCACCAGCGCCGGCCGCGCGGCAAACCCCACCGCCGCGATCTCGGCCAGAATATCCGGTGCCGGCCGCAACCCCAGTGACGGTGCCGCCCCCTGTTTCTTCCATTTCTCCGCCAGCATCGCCGCCGGCTGAAAATCGGCCACCGCCGCCGCCGCCACGAAAATATCCGCCGGCAACGCCGCCAATACCTGTTCGCGCATGTCGGTCGCTCGTTCCACGCCCACCGCGCGCACGCCGCGCGGCGGCGTCAGCGCCACCGGCCCATGCACCAGCGTCACCTCGGCCCCCATCTCCGCCAGCGCCGCCGCAATCGCGTGCCCCTGCCGGCCGGAACTGCGGTTCGCGAGATACCGCACCGGGTCGATCGGCTCGTGGGTCGGGCCCGATGTCACCACCGCGCGCCGCCCCGCCAGGGGCAAGTCCTTGGGCGCCAGCATCGCGTCAATCGCGGCCAGCACCGCCGCCGGCTCGGCCAGCCGCCCCGGTCCGACCTCGTGGCAGGCCATCTCGCCCACCTCAGGCCCCACCACCGCCACCCCGCGCGCCCTCAGCACCGCCATGTTGGACTGCGTCGCGCGGTGTTCCCACATCCGCACATTCATCGCCGGCGCCACCAGCACGGGCTTGTCGGTCGCCAGCAGCAGCGTGCTCGCCAGGTCATCCGCCAGCCCCATCGCCATCCGCGCCAGAAAATCCGCGCTCGCCGGCGCCACCACCACCACGTCCGCCGCGCGCGACAATTGAATATGCCCCATCTCGTGTTCGTCGGTCAGCGACCACAGATCGGTATAAACCCGCCGCTCGGTCAGCGCCTGCACCGAAAGCGGCGTCACGAACCGGCCCGCCGCCTCGGTCAGCACCGCGGTCACCGCCGCCCCCTCGCGCCGCAGCAGCCGCACCAGTTCCAGCGCCTTGTAGGCGGCGATCCCGCCACTGATCACCAGCAGCACCGATTTGCCGGCCAGGCCGCTCACAGCCGCCACCCCTGGTGAATGGCGGCAATCCCGCCGGAAAGGTCGCGCCAGGTCACCCGCGCGAATCCCGCCCGCCGGAACATTCCCGCCAACGTCTCCTGGTCCGGAAACATCCGTATGCTCTCCGCCAGATATCGGTAGCTCGCCGCGTCGCCGGCCACCATCGCCCCCAGCCGCGGCAGCACCTGGAACGACCATGCCTCATAAACCGGCGCCAGGGCCGCCACCTGCACTGCGGAAAACTCCAGGCAGCAAAACCGCCCGCCCGGCCGCAACACCCGGTACGCCTCGGCGATCACCGCGTCCTTGTCGGTGCAGTTGCGCAGCCCGAACGCCATCGAAACCACGTCCACACACCCCGCCGGCAGCGGCAGCCGTTCCGCGTCCGCCACCAGAAAGCGCAGGCCCGCCAGCCGCCCCGTCGCGGTCGCCCGGTCGCGCCCCACCGCCAGCATCGCCGCGTTCACATCCGACAGTATCGCCGCCCCGCCGCCCCGGCGCAGCCAGCCGAAGCTGATGTCGCCGGTGCCACCCGCCAGATCCAGCAGGGTGCGTCCCGGTCGCGGGTCCAGCACGGTCGCGAACACCGCTTTCCACGCCCGGTGCACACCAAGGCTCATCAGATCGTTCATCACGTCGTAGCGCCGCGCCACGCTGTCGAACACCGCCCGCACCCGCGCCGATTTCTCGGCGCGCGGCACCCGCGTGAACCCGAAATCGGTCAAACCTTCGCCGCTGTCGCTCATGGACGTCATGGTATATGGACCAGGTCCATGCCGGAACTGCCTGAAGTCGAAACGGTGATGCGCGGCCTGAGCCGGCATATGCAAGGCCACCGCATCACCGAGGCGCTGATCCGCCGCCCCGATCTGCGTCGTCCCCTGCCGCCAGACCTCGCCGCCCAACTCACCGGCGCGCGCGTCCTCGGCTTTCGCCGCCGCGCCAAATACATCGCCATGCGGCTCGATCGTGGCACCACGCTGCTGATCCATCTCGGCATGTCCGGCCGCATGGTGCTCAACCCCGAAGGCCCGCCCGCCCGGCACGAACATATGCGCCTCACGCTCGAAAACGGCGGCCGCCTCGGCTTCATCGACCCGCGCCGCTTCGGCAGCCTCGATCTCCTAGCCACCACCGCCGAGGACGACCACCCCAGCCTCTGCGCCCTCGGCCCCGAACCGCTCGACGCGACATTCATCGGCAAAATCCTGGCCGCGCGCCTTGCCGGCAGCACCACAACCCTCAAAGCCGCCCTGCTCGACCAGCGGCGCGTCGCCGGTCTCGGCAATATCTACGTCGCCGAGGCGCTGTTCCGCGCCCGCCTCGCCCCGCAGCGGGAAGCCGGCAGCCTCACCTTGCGTGAGGCCGGCACGCTCGCCCGCGCCATCCAGGCCACATTGCGCGATGCCATCGCCGCCGGCGGCTCGTCGTTGCGCGATTACGTCCAGCCCGACGGCGAACTCGGCTATTTCCAGCACCAGTGGAAAGTCTACGGCCGCGCCGGCCAACCCTGCGAACGCTGCCCCCGCCTGCGCCCGCACGCCCGCGCCAGCACCTGCCCGCTCATCGCCCACGCCATGCAGGCCGGCCGCAGCAGCTTCTGGTGCCCCAGAACACAGACATAGGATTGGTTCTTTTGCGAACAAAAACTACCAAAAACCCTCGGTAATTCTGATGCGTCGTGGGCTGCCGATCCTGTTCCGGCGCAGGTGATGACGGATAGCGGCGGCCGGGTGCGAACCACCCTCAGGCAAGCCCCCCCATCAATTCACGTGCCGCGAAACCGCCGTGACCCAAACCAAAAGCCAGCGAGCAAAGGTTCTTCGTGCAACTCTTTTGAAAAATGCACACACCGCCTTCGCCTTTCCGCGGGCCGAGCCGGCGCTGCCTGGCCAAAGTGCGAAACAATGCCCTGGTTGACCGTGTATCCGAGAGTAGTCCGCAAATAGGCCAGTCGATTGACGAAAAACCGTTGTTCTGGGTGTTGCGCCCGCGCCTTAACCGCCAGGAACATGAACACCACCACCAGCACCGCGCCCGGAAGCGCCCGGCCTATCCCCCGGGGGGGAGCCAGCAGAACGCGCTACGAAATCCGTCATCGTCACGCTCCGATCCATAACGAGCCCCGGCACAAGACGCGCCCGGGGCCTCGCTCAGCGTTCGCGAAACTCCGCTATGGCAACGATCCCTGCCGGTCAAACCAAAGGCTTCGATGCAGAGCGCGAAAAGTCGAACAAATCCCCGGCCGGAGCGTTCCGCGCGCCACCCCGTCACGCGCAAATGCCGCCCCTTTCCGACGCCGCCGAAACGGTTCAAACTGCTTTCCTATGCGCCGCTCCCGCCTTAGCCACCTGGCCTGGCTCGTCCTCGCCACCCCCGCCTTCGCGCAAACCCCCAGCCCGGTCGACCAGATCGAGGTCACCGCCACCCGGGTTCCGGAAAAAATCATCGACGTGCCAGCGAGCGTCACCGTGGTGCCTGGCGCACAGTTGCGAGACCGCAACGTGACCGATCTCGCCGGCGCGCTCGCCCTCGTCAGCGGCGTCGAAGCCCCCGCCGGCGGCGATGCCGGCCCCGCCAGCGCCGTGCCCGCGCTGATGGGGCTGCACGAATTCGACGCGTTCCTCCTCGTCGTCGATGGCGTGCCCTGGGGCGGCGCCTTCAACCCCGCCATTCCCACGCTCGATCTCACCGATATCCAGAAAATCGAGGTCCTCAAAGGCGCCGCCCCGGTCGATTACGGCGCCACCAGCTTCGTCGGCGTCATCCAGGCCGTGCACTACCCCGCCGGCCAGGCCGAAAACCGCGTCACCCTCGGCGCCGGCACCAACGGCCTGGCCATCGGCACGCTGTCCGCCGCTCTCCCCTCAATAGGCAATTACCGCCAGTCCATCACCCTCGAGGGCCAGTCGGGCGGCTATTCC
>JAJXVA010000149.1 GCA_021782435.1 Pseudomonadota bacterium | reverse complement strand
ATCTCATCCTTTCCAGTAAAGTCACTTCCTTGCCCTTGTAATCCACGTTGCCGAACGATCGATACCCAAGCTTCGCCGCCACATGCCGCGAAACCGCATTCTCCGGCGCAATCATGCACACCGTCCGCCCCGGATCGCGCGCCATCAGCCAATCATGCGCCGCCTGCGCCGCCTCGCTCGCCAATCCCCGGCCCTGAAACCGCGGCGCCAGAATCCACCCCGCCTCCGGCACCGTGTCAAACGCCGCCCCCAGCCCCCGTCGGAAATAGCCAAACCCCACTTCGCCAACAAAATCCCCACCATCGCGCATCCGCACCACGAACACCCCCATGCCAAACGCGCTCCAATGCCCGATATTGCGCAGCAGCTTCCGCCACGCATCGTCCGGCCCATTCGCCCCCAGCACCTGGCTCAAAAACCGCGCCACCGCCTTGTCCTGGTGCATCGCCCACACCTCCTCGAAATCCCCCACCACCGGCGGCGCCAAACTCAGCCTTTCCGTCTCGATCATGCCGCATCCCGAGCAATTCGCCGGACCCCACCATCCAGCCTGTGCACGCTATCGGGCAAAAGCTTCGACCAGGGAAGCCACTTTGTATGATTTCCTTTTCTCAGGTGAAAAATCGTGGGGTTCGTGCCATCGACCGAACCCCCTGGCTGCTCCTGCTCGCCCTTGTGCTGTGGCTGCCGCTGATGCGCACAGTCGATCGAAACCTGCTGGCCCCTGACCGCCACGCTCGCCGGCGTTTGCAGCAGCGCACCCGCCCCGCTGGCCTCGTGCTCAACGCCCCCATCCCGGTCGCGGCCAGCATCTCCCAAACTGCCACCGCGCTGCATCCCCCCACCAGGCAAGCTGTTCGAATACCTGCCGCCCTCTACACCGCCTGCCACCCGCGCTCCCCTGACGACGCTGTCCCCCCCAAAAAAACGCCGGCAGCCCAAAGTGGGCGCCGGCGCCAATCCCAACCAGACAAGGCAGTGATCCCCTTTCCGCCGGGAACCACGCCCCTGTCAGGCCAGTCGATTATTTACGCGT
Source organism: Pseudomonadota bacterium (assembly GCA_021782435.1). GTDB lineage: Bacteria > Pseudomonadota > Alphaproteobacteria > Acetobacterales > Acetobacteraceae > JAJXVA01. The sequence continues at coordinate 5,230 of JAJXVA010000149.1, read as the reverse complement.
CGCAATCGGAATGAGCTTGCCGACATCGACCGAGCCGAAGCCGGTATCGTTATCATAGCCGGTCCCGGCCGTGAATCCCGGGCTGCCGTTATTGCCGCTGGTAATATCGTGGAACCCGATCTTGGCCTCCTTCACCCCACCCTTATACAGCACGGGGTTCACGAACCCGATCCGCGGCAGCCCCTTCGCCACCCGGTCGGCATTGATGATCGAGGCCCAGCCGGCCCAAAGCGGTGCCGCCAGGCTCGTGCCACCCACGCCAATCCAGCCACCGTAAACCGTGCAGTAAACCGAAGCCGGGGTAAGTGGGTCCGCGTCCGCCGCCACATCCGGCACGTTGCGCATCGTCGCCGAGCCGCCATTCGCCACCGCGATCGACTGCCCGTTCACGATCTGCCAGGTCGGAATCGACCAGACATCACTCACACCACCACCGGTCGCACCGTAGCCTTGCGAGAGATCGTTCCAAACCACTTCAGACTGCCAGGCGCCACCGGCCGAAACCGTGTTCATGGTGGTGCCGCCGACGCTCGTCACCAGCGGCTGCGACCCCGGATCCGGCGCGTTCAGGCCGGTCCCTTCACGGCCGCCCGCGCCGTCATCGCCCGCGGAAACAAACACCGTCTGTCCCTGCGTCTGCAATTGCACCAGCGCGGCCCCCTCCGCCTGTACGGCCGAGGCTCCCTGCTGGTTCTCGTCCAAACCATACGAAATATTGATCACGCTCGCCGCATTGGCCTGCCCGATCACATTGAATGCCTGGATCAACTGGTTGCTGAACGATCCGTTGGTGCTCGCATACACCAGCACCTGCTTCACATCCGGGTTCTGCCCGATCACGGTGTCGATATCCAGCACCACTTCCAAATCCACCGCGGAATTCGGCGCAGTCGACGACCCATCCACCGAAACCGCGCTCACCGGCGTATTCGGCAGCCCATAGGTCGTCTCGAACTTTGTAATTTCAGTGGGCTTATAGCCGGCTTCTTCAAAAATTCCCACCACTTCGGTTTGGGTGGCAGATTTCTGAGCCGGCACGTCATAGGCGGTACGGAAATCACTCGGCGCGTAGCCGGATCCGTTCACCCCAGTGCCGACATTGGTCGCGCGCGGGCCGGAAGGCAGGCGGAACAGCGGCGCGTATTTCGCGTTGCTCGAAAGTCCCACTACGCCATTCACACGGCCAAACAGTTCGTTCGGCAGCCGCGGTGGCATCAGCGCCGACCAGCCTTCGCCATGCGTCCTGGTCATGAAATGCGCCAATTTGGTATGAAACAGTGCCGCCATCTGCCGCGCGGTTCCCGTCACCGAAAGCGCAATCCGGGCTTCCGTGCGAGCACTCACCGTCAATCCATGCGAACTGGCCCAATTGCGCACGAATTCATAGGTCGCCGGATCGCCACCAAACCGCGCGCCGAATTCCGCCGGCGTCAGATAGTGCCCGTAAAGCGCATTATTCGGGTCCGAAACCGCCCGCCCATAGGCTTCCGCCCCGGCCCGGTCGCGCATCGGCAGCGTCAAGGTTATCGTCATCGCCTCGTTATCGGGCATCGCGCTCAGGGTAACCCCCGCCGGCGGCCGAATATTATCGAAGGTAGCATCCACGCCAGCGGCATGCGCGGCCAGCGGCGCCAACAAGGCAAGGCACGGCAAACCCATCATCAGGGTTCTGTGCAACGATCTCATGGAGTTTCCTGTCCTCAATCATTCGGCGCGCTGCCCGCGCGCAAGGTAGCGGAACCTTCCGCATTTCCTGACGAGCGGGCAACCCGGAAAATAACGAATCAGAAGGGATTTTTTTATAATTTTTCCGAAATAAAACGCATCTCGCGTCTTGCAGAAATCTCAAATATCCCCACACCGCAGCGGGCCACGCAACACCACCCCATCGACGCCGCAATCATCCCCACCGACCCCTAACCCAAAAACATTTCCTATATCGGACAGGTCGGAATACTCGAGCTATGAACCCGCGCGCGTGCCACCGCCGACGGGTCGAGCCTGTCTCGAACGCCAAACCATCATCGCCATCCTCATCGGCTTGCGTGATATCGCCCGTTCGCGCCGCACCGCGACCGCCACGGGTCACCACCGCGCAATTGCCTGAGCCGAACAATACGCTGGCGGCCGCCACGCCCCAGGCCCAGCGCGACGAGCCACCTCCCGCCGGGGAGGCCAAATTCACCAGCGCATCGGCCAGCCAGGCCAGACCACGCCCGCCCCCCCCTCTACGACCGTCCTTGCCGCACCATCCTGGTAGCCTGTCCGCCCAAGCCATACTCGCCAGGATCCCTCCATGCCAAACCTCCCGCAAGAAACGGCCCGCAGCCTCCGTATCCACGGCCTGTTCGACGTCTCAGATCCCGAAGCCTGCCGCACCCTGCACGCCGCCATAGCCTCTCTGCTCTCGGGCAGCACCACCACCGCGGTTGAGGACATCCACGTCCTCTGCCGCGTGCTCGCCGACATCATCGTTCGTCAAGCCCTGCCCACCATCCGCCCCGATCTCGCAGGCAACCTGCCCCTCTTTCTCGGCCTCGTCATCGAAAACGCCCTGCAGGAAGCCGCTCCGCGACACCTCGTATGATCCCTGACCGCCATCGGAACATCGGCCCGATTCCCCGGCCCGGCTGCGCCTCCAGCGTGACATTTCTGCAAAAAGCTCACCGCTGCCCTTCTTTTCTCAACCTTTCCCGACCCATACCCACCCCCATCTGACGCGCTGCGTGATATCCGTGCTTCCAACCAAGGATGCCTGCCGCCATGGGGTTCTCACTCGACGCCTATCATCTCGCGCGCATCCAGTTCGCCTTCACCATCGGGTTCCACATCCTGTTCCCGGCCTGCTCCATCGGGCTCGCCGCCTATCTCGCCGTGCTCGAGGGGCTGTGGCTCAAAACCGGTCGCCAGGTCTATTTCGACGTCTACCAGTATTGGCTGAAAATCTTCGCCGTCGTGTTCGGCATCGGCGTCGTCTCCGGCCTCGTCATGTCCTATGAATTCGGCACCAACTGGTCTCGTTTCGCCTATAAAACGGCCCCCATTCTCGGCCCGCTGCTCGGCTACGAAACCATGACCGCCTTTTTTCTCGAGGCCGGCTTCCTCGGCGTCATGCTGTTCGGGGTCAAGCGCGTCGGCAAAATCCGCCATTTCGCCGCCACCTGCCTGGTCGCCATCGGCACCCACATCAGCGCCGCCTGGATCCTCGCCAGCAATTCCTGGATGCAAACCCCCGCCGGCTACAAAATCGTCGACGGCCGCTTCTTCCCGGCCAGCTGGCTGCACATCATCTTCAACCCGTCCTACCCCTATCGCTTCGTGCACATGATGGGCGCGGCCTATCTCAGCGTCGCCCTCCTGGTCGGCGCGGTCGGCGCCTTCCACCTGCTGCGCAATACTGCCCTCGCCCCCGCCCGCACCATGCTCTCCATGTCGCTGTGGATGGTGCTGTGCGCCGCCCCCCTGCAAGTCATCGCGGGCGACGTACAGGGCGACAACACGCTGCACTACCAGCCGCAGAAAGTCGCCGCCATGGAAGGTGACTGGCGCCCCACCCCGAAAGGCGCCGGCGAACCGCTCATCCTGTTCGCGCTCCCCAACCAGAAAACCGAAACCAACGCCGATACCATCGCCATCCCGCATATCGGCTCGCTCTACCTCACCCATAGCTGGTCCGGCACAATCAAACCGCTCGATGCCTTCCCGCCCACCGAAATCCCCAATGTCCCGGTCGTCTTCTTCGCCTTCCGCTTCATGGTCGGGCTCGGCATGCTCATGCTCGCCTATGCCCTGACCGGCGCCTTTCTCCGCTGGCGCCGCCAGGCATTCGCCACCGCCTGGTTCCACAAAATCGCCATCGCCATGGGTCCGGCCGGCTTCCTCGCCATGCTCGCCGGCTGGACCGTGACCGAGGCCGGGCGCCAGCCCTACGCCGTCTATGGCCTGCTCCGCACGGCCGACAGCACCTCCCCCATCGGCACACCCGGGGTCGCCGCCTCGCTCGTCGCGTTTGCGCTGGTCTATGCCCTGGTCTTCGGCGCCGCCCTGGTCTTCCTCCTCCGCCTCATGGCCCGCCCGCCGCAATCCAACGAAACCGGCGTGCCCCCCCACCCGCAGCGCAGCGCCGGCCTCATGCCCGGCCCCGCCCTGCCGGCGGCGGAATAAGCCCGGTGTCAGACCCCACCGTCACCATCATCTGGGCCGGGCTGCTCGCCGCCGCGGTGCTGTTCTACGTCCTGCTCGACGGGTTCGATCTCGGCGTCGGCATCCTCTTCCTGGCCGAGCGCGACCGTCCGTCCCGCGACGTGATGGTCAATTCCATCGCCCCGGTGTGGGACGGCAACGAAACCTGGCTGGTCATGGGCGGCGGCGGGCTGTTCGCCGTCTTTCCTCTCGCCTACGCGGTCATCCTGCCCGCCCTCTACCCCGTGCTCATCGCCATGCTGCTGGCGCTGATCCTGCGCGGGGTCGCCTTCGAATTTCGTTTCAAAGCCATCGCCGCCGGCCGCTTCTGGTGGGACGTCGCCTTCTGTGCCGGCTCCACCCTCGCCGCCTTCTGCCAGGGCCTGGCACTGGGCGGCCTGCTGCAAGGCATCAAAGTGGTCGATAACGCCTATGCCGGCGGCTGGTGGGACTGGCTCACCCCCTTCACCCTGCTCTGCGGCCTCGCCGTCGTCATCGGCTATGCACTCCTCGGCGCCGCCTGGCTCATCTGGCGCACCGAGGGGCCAATGCAGGCCCGCAACCGCACCCTTACCGGCTGGCTGGCCCTGGCCACCCTCGGCCTCATCGGCATCGTCAGTATCTGGACGCCCTTCCTCAACCCCCGCTTCGCCGCCCGCTGGTTCCACTGGCCCGGCATCGCGCTGACCAGCCCCGTGCCCCTGCTCGTCGCCGGCGTCGCCTGGCTGATGTGGCACGGCCTCCGCCGCCACCACCACATCACCCCGCTCATCGCCGCCATGGGCTGGTTCGTGCTCTGCTATGTGGGGCTCGGCATCAGCTTCTGGCCCCTCATCATCCCGCCCGACATCACCATCTTTCAGGCCGCCGCCCCACCCGCCAGCCAGGAATTCCTCCTCGTCGGCGCGCTCATCATGTTCCCCATAATCCTCGCCTATACCGGCTACGCCTACTGGACCTTTCGCGGCAAAATCAGCCACGATTCCGGGTATCATTAGACGAAGGCATTGTTCCTTCTGTGAACAAAAAAACGTAACCCACAAGCGCT
>JAJXVA010000148.1 GCA_021782435.1 Pseudomonadota bacterium | reverse complement strand
ACACGGCCTTCGAGGTCGCCCAGATGAAGATCGGCCGCCGGCTGGCGATCAAGATCCTCAACGCGTCCAAGTTCGTCCTCGGCCTCGGCGCCACGGCGGAGACCGTGCTGACGGACGGCGCGGATCTGCGCACCATTCAGGAATTACTGGGTCACGCCAGTCTGTCCACGACCCAGAAATACACCGCGCTGAACGAAGGGGAATTGCTGGCGGTGTGGCGGCGGACGCACCCGAAAGGCTGAGCGCGACCGGGCTGGCCGGACGCGGGTGGGCGTTGGAGCGGCCGGCGCCGAACCCGGGTCAGGCCTCGGCGGGCAGGCACTCGGCGATGTAGGGCGGCAGGTCGAAGCAGGCCTGCTGGATGCGGGGGGTCCAGTAGCGGGTGTTGGTGATGCCATCGGCCTCGGCGCGGCGCTGGATTTCGGCGAGCGGGACGGCGGCGAGGCCGGGGGTTTTGGCGGCGAAGCCGAGGGTCATGAAGCCGCCGACATAGGTCGGCACGGCCGCGACATAGGCGCCGACATGGGGAAAGAATTTGCGGCGGCGGAGGCTGGTTTCCCGCAGCTCGTCGGCCTGCTGGAACGGGACGCCGCATTGGTTGACGATGAGGCCGCGCGCGGTGAGGATGCGGGCGCAATTGGCGTAGAATTCATCGGTGAACAGAACCTCGCCGACGCCGATCGGGTCGGTGCTGTCGACGATGATGGCATCGAAGCTGGCGTCGGCGGCGCGGCGGACATAGTCGATGCCGTCGCCGACGATGACCTCGGCGCGGGGGTCGGACCACGCCGCTTCCCCGATGGCGGGCATGAATTCGCGGGCGAGGCGAATGACCTCGCCGTCGATTTCGACCATGACGGCGCGGGTGACGGAGCGATGGCGGAGCACGCGCTTGAGCACGCCGCCATCTCCGGCGCCGATGATGAGCACGCGGGTGGCGGCGCCATGGGCGAGCAGCGGCACGTGGGTGAGCATTTCCTGGTAGACGAATTCGTCGGCCTCGGTGATCTGGACGACGCCGTCGAGCAGCATGACGCGGCCGTGGGAGGCGGAGTCGAAGATCAGGATATCCTGGAATTCGCTCCGCACGCGCGCGAGTTCGCGGGTGACGCGGAAGCGCTGGCCCCAGTTGGGATAAAGGGTTTCATTGACCCAGATATCGGTTGCCATGGGCGTGCCGACGGCCGGGCATGGCGCCCGGCCGCTTTCCTGCTGGAGTGCGGTGGGGTTAGCGGATGATGCCGCGCCGGGTATCGGAGGGTTCGATCCGGCCGGGGCGGAATGCCTCGACGATGGCGGGCAGGGAATTATGCGGATCGCAGGCGCCACACATGAAGATGTCGATCGCCGCGAAATCGCGCTCGGGCCAGGTGTGGATGGAGATGTGGCTCTCGGCGAGGACGAGCACGCCGGAGACACCGCCATTGGGCGAGAAATGGTGGAAATGCCCGTGCAGGATGGTGGCGCCGGCATCGAGCGCGGCGCGGCGGAGTGCCGCGTCGATATGGGCGGGATCGGCGAGGTTTTGCGCGTCCCACAGGTCGACGAGCAGATGCATGCCGGCGAATTTCACGCCGTCCCGCTCGATGAAATAGTCCTTGTCGACCACGGTCGTGTGGTCGACCCCGGCGGCCATGCCGGGGAATTGCATTACCTGGTTCTCGCTCGGATGCTCCGAGACCATCCCCAGTGGCTGAAGTGCATCCATGTGCGACCCCTTGCTACCAGTAGACAGCCTGTAGAACGTCGAGCCAGACGGCTCCGCACGGTCCCTTGGGCCACAGGGCGCGGAACATGGTGCAGGGGGGGGTGGGGCGCAAGCATTTTTTGGGGGTGGGGGCGAGAACTGGCATGCGTTGGATGCACGGATGTGGCGGGCCGGCCATGGCGGAGGTTGGCGGCGCGCGACGCGCTTGGTTTAATTCCGGCATGGACGTAGCGGATGAACCCCTGGCGGCTTTGCGGGCGGCGACCGGAGCGGCGCATGCGCGGCTGGACGCGAGGCTGGATGTGGCCGGGCGGCTCGCGGACCCGGTGGCGCGGACGGCGCTGCTGGCGGGGTACAAGTGTTTTTTCGGCTCGGTGGAGGCGGCGGCGGCGCCGTTTGCCGATGCCTTGCCGGGACTCGACTTCGCGCGGCGCCGCCGCGCGGGGCGGATCGACGCCCCTGCCCTGCCCTTGCGGGCGCTGCCGGTGGGCGATGCGGCGGCGGCGCTGGGGGCGCTTTATGTGATGGAGGGGGCGACGCTGGGCGGGCGGGTGATTCTGCGCGGCCTCGCGGTGGATGCGGCGACGCGGGCGCGCCTTGGGTTTCTGGACCCGTATGGCGCGGCCAGCGGGGCGATGTGGCGGCGCTTCTGCGAGATTTTGACCGCGGTGGTGCCGACGCGGCCCGACGGACTGGCGGCGGCGGTGGCGGCGGCGGTGGCGACGTTCGGGGTTGCTGAAACTTGTCTTGCACCCCGACCGACGCGGCGCGCATAAGAGGGCGCGGATTTCGGCGCGGAGGCGCTCATGGATGGCTCGACCGATCTGCCGCTATGCGACAATGAACCGATCCACATTCCCGGCTCGATTCAGCCCCACGGCATGTTGCTGGTGGCGACGCGCGACCGGCTGGTGGTGACCCAGGCGGCGGGCGAGATTGAGACCCGACTCGGGGTGGCGGATTGGCACGGCGCGCCGCTGGGGGCGTTGATCGGGGCGGCGCTGGCCGAGCGCGTGCAGGCCCTGGCCGAGGCGCCGGAGGGCGACCCGGTATATATAGGACGGATCGCGGCGCCGGGTGGCAACTATGACGCGAGCGCGCACCTGGCGGCGTTCGCCGAACTGGGCGAGACGCGGCGCGAGACCAACCTGGTGGTGGTGGAGCTGGAACCGGCGCCGGTCGCCGAACAGGAAGTGCCGCTGCTGGACGCGGTGGAGCGGCGGGCGCGGGCGTTTCGGCGGGCGAACAACCTGACGGCGCTGTATGACGCGGCGGCGCGGGCGTTCCGGCTGCTGACCGGTTTCGACCGGGTGCTGGTTTACCGGTTCAACAGCGACGACGCGGGCCAGGTGGTGGCGGAGGATCTGGCGCCGGGGCTGCCGAGCCTGATGGACCATTATTTTCCGGCGAGCGACATACCGCGCCAGGCGCGCGCGCTTTACGTGCGCAACCTTTCCCGGGTGATACCCGATATCGCCTATACGCCGATGCCGCTGCGGCCGACGATGCCGGGCGTGCCGGTGGACATGAGCGATTGCTGCCTGCGCAGCGTGAGCCCGCAGCATTTGCAATATATGGCGAATATGGGGATGCGGGCCTCGGCCTCGTTTTCGCTGGTCAGGGACGGCACGCTGTGGGGCTTGATCGCGTGCCACAACCTGACGCCGCGGGGGATGAGCTACGACCGGCGGGCGGCGGGACGGGTGCTGGCCGGAGTGCTGGCGCGCGAGATACGGGCGAAGGAGGACGCGGAATTCTACCGGCTGCGGCTGCGGCTGCGCAGCTTCGAGGATGACGTGTTGCGGGTGCTGGCGCGGGAGGATTTGCCGGACGCGGCCCTGCGCGACCATTTGGGCGAGCTGCGCCGGGCGCTGGGCGCGGATGGGGTGGTGATGGTGCGCGGCGCCGAGCGGATGCGCGATGGCAGCTGCCCGGAGGACGCGGCGATTGACGCGCTGGTGGCCTGGCTGGGGGATGGGGCGGAGGCGGTGCGGGCGACCGACCGGCTGCCCGACATATATCCGCCCGCGAAGGAATTCGTGGCGTGCGGCGCGGGCATGCTCGGCATCGTGCTGGCGGCCGACGAGCCATGGGCGGTGCTGTGGTTCCGCGCCGAGCAGATAGAGACGCTGCGCTGGGCGGGGAACCCCCATGCGGACAAGGCGCGTGGCGAATCGGGCCTGTTGAACCCGCGCAGCAGCTTCGCCGCGTGGGTGGAGACGGTGCGTGGACGCTCCCGCCGCTGGAATTTGGCGGAAACCGAGGCCGCGGGCCGCTTGCGGGAAGCCTTGCTCGATGCGCGCCAGGCCAGGCGGATGACGGAATTGAACCGGCAACTGACCGATTTGCTGCATGATCGGACGTTGTTGCTGCGGCAGAAGGCGTTCCTGGTGGGCGAGGTGAATTACCGGGTGCAGAACAGCCTGGAGCTGGTTTCGGGATTTCTGGCGATGCAGGCGCGGACTGGTGACACGGCGGTGAAGGTGGCACTGGACGAGGCGGGGCGGCGGGTGGCGGCGGTGGCGCTGGTGCACCGGCGGCTCTACCGTGGTGAGCGGGTGGATGTGATAGATGCCGGCCGTTATGTCGAGGAATTGTGCACGGATACGCTGGCCGCCATGGGGACCGACTGGCAGGCCCAGCTTTCATTGGATTTGTCTCCGGTAAGAATAAGCACCGACCGGGCGGTACCGGTGGGGCTGGTGCTGACCGAACTGATGATAAATGCCAATAAATACGCCTATGGCGGCAACGCCGGGCCGCTGGAAGTGCGGCTGATGGAGGACCGGTCGCGGTTTCAGCTCAGTGTCGCGGACCATGGCGTGGGACTGATGCATGGCGACGAGGGCGTGGGGTTCGGATCTCGGTTGATGCGGGCTTTGGTGAAGCAGCTGGGCGGGGAATTGCGGTTCGAGGACAACCGGCCAGGATTGCGGGCGGTGCTGACCGCGGATTTGAGCGGCGCCGAGACCTGATCGGCGGGTTCGGCGGGCCGGAGGGTCGGACGCCGTGAACCCTTTTCGTTCAGAACGGGAATTTTCCCGCGCGGCACCGGGTCAGATCGGGATCGCGAGGGTCAGCATGACGCTGGTTCCGTCGAGCAGATAGTAGCTCTGGTCACCGAATTCGCTGGCGGTGACCGGAGGGCGCTGGTTGGTGAGGTTGGTGCCGCTGAGCAGGAGCTGGTAGCCCCGCCAGCGATAGCCGAGATTGGCGCCGAGCGTGGTGTAGCCGCGGACGGGGGCGGTGTTGGCGATATCGAGAAAACGGGGGCCGACGTAATTCACCAGGGTCGAGCCGAACAGGCCGGTTTCGGGCGAGTAGAGCAGGCCCGCGGAGGCGAGGAATTCCGGCGAAAGGGGCAATGCCTTGCCGGCGGCGTTGACGTTGGCGCCGCCCTCGGTCGCGATGTATTGGGTGAAGTGGGCGTCGTGATAGCTGCCGGTGAGCAGGGCGAGCAGGCTGGGGGTGATATGGGTGCTCAGGCTGGCGTCGACGCCCTGGAGGATCTGGGCGCCGGCATTCTGCAGGATGGGGTTGCCCAGACTGTCCGTGGTCTGCACGACGAGGTTCTGGAAATTCATGCGGAAGGCATCGATGTCGAAATCGATGAAGCCGCCGAGATGCGCGGCCTTGAGGCCGGCTTCGACGGTGTTGGCGGTTTCTGGGTTGAGGACGAGGGGCGTGTAGTCGGGGCCGAAATCGATCGCGGAGGGTTTGAAGGTGTCGCGGTAATCGGCGTAGAGCGCCAGTTTTTCACCCGCCGCGTTTTGCCATAGCGCGTAATTTACGCCGATAGTGCCCGAGGGGCGGGTGACGGCGCGGGTGGAGGCCTGAGCGAGATCATTGGCGGGATTGAACCCGTCGATATGGCGGGAAAACAGATATTCGTGGGTTTCGTTGAGGCGGATGCCGCCGAGAATATCGAGCGCCGGGGTCGGGGTCCAGTCGAGCTGGGCGTATTGGCCAAAGAATTCCCGCTGGTCGTCGATACTGTTGATTTCATCGACATGCAGGCTGGTGGTTTTGGGGATGGGGCCGCAGCCGCAGAGCGGCGCGTCGTAGGCGCCGTTGAGACTGTCCTGTTTGCCGAGGCCATAGAGCATATCCGCGCCATAGAGCAGCGTGAGATGGGCGGGGAGTTTTTTGGTGAAATGGGTGTCGAAATAGCCGTCCTCGGTGCGGCGGGCCTGGTTCTGGCTGTCGGCGTTCTGGCCATCGACGGGAAATAATGTGGGGCGAAGAAAGCCGCGAACATCACTGATTTCCGAGAAAGTCCAGGAAGCGGTGGTCTGCCATTGGCCGAGTTCGGTGGCTTTGCGGTAGCTGAGCACGCCCTGATACTGGTTTTCGTCCACCCGCGCATCGGCCGGATTGAGGTTGGCGTTGATCGGCACGAGGGGCGTGAGCGCAGTGCCGACGCGGGGAATGGGGCTGGGGGGCGTGGTGCGGGTATAATCGAGCGAGAGATCGAGGCTGAGCGTGCCGCCGGCCACATCATCGAGCGCGCCGCGATAGAGGGCGCGGCCGGCGGAATACGCCTCCCGGTTCACGGAATAGCCGCCCGAC
>JAJXVA010000147.1 GCA_021782435.1 Pseudomonadota bacterium | reverse complement strand
TCCACGATATTGGTCGACACCAGGATATCGTGCTGACCGTCACTGAATTCGGTCATCACCCGTTCCAACTCGGTCGGGGCCAGCCGGCCATGTGCCTGCACGATGCGGCTTTCGGGCAGGATTTCCAGCAATCTTGCGGTCATGCGGTCCAGGTCCTCGATCCGGGGCACCACACAGAACACCTGGCCGCCACGGAACCGCTCGCGCTGCAGCGCTTCCCGGATCACCACCGGGTCGAACGGCATGATGAAGGTGCGCACCGCCAGCCGGTCGGTCGGCGGGGTGGCGATCAGGCTCATTTCCCGCACGCCGGTCAGCGCCAGTTGCAAGGTGCGGGGTATGGGTGTCGCGGTCAGGGTCAGCACGTGCACATCCTCGCGCAGCGCCTTGAGCCGCTCCTTGTGGACCACGCCGAAATGCTGTTCCTCGTCCACGATCAGAAGGCCCAGCTCGGAGAATTCAATGCCCTTGGCGAGGAGGGCATGGGTGCCGATCACGATGTTCAGGCTGCCTTCCTTCAATCCGCGTTTAACCTCGGCCGCGTCGCGGGCGTTGACCATGCGCGACAATTGCGCGACCCGGTACGGCATGCCGGAAAAACGCGCGCTGAAGGTGCGGAAATGCTGGCGCGCCAGCAGCGTGGTGGGGACCACCACCGCAACCTGGGTGCCGGCGGCGGCGGCAACGAAGGCGGCGCGCAGCGCGACCTCGGTTTTGCCGAAGCCGACATCGCCGCAGATCAGCCGATCCATGGGCCGTCCGGCGGCCATATCGGCCAGCACATCGGCGATGGCGTTGGCCTGGTCGTCGGTTTCGGCAAACGGAAACCGGGCGCAGAATTCATCGAACGCGCCGGGTTCGGCGGCCAATAACTGCGCTTCCCGCAGTTGGCGGGCGGCCGCGGTGCGGATCAGACCGGCGGCCATGTCCTGGATGCGGGCGCGGGCGCGGGCCTTGCGCGCCTGCCAGGCGGTGCCGCCCAGTTTATCCAACGCGACGCCGCCGCCCTCCTGCCCGAAGCGGCTTAGCAATTCGATGTTTTCCACCGGCAGGAACAGCTTCTGGCCGCCATCGTAGAGCAGCCTCAGGCAGTCATGGGGGGCGCCGGCGGCGACGACGGTTTCCAGCCCGTCATAGCGTCCCACCCCGTAATCCTGGTGGACCACCAGGTCACCCTCGCTGATCTCGGTTGCCTCCGCCAGGAAATGATCGGCCCGTTTGCGCCGGCGCGGTGGCCGGGCGATGCGTTCGCCGAGCAGGTCCTGCTCGGCCAGCACCGCCAATCCGTCGGCCACGAACCCCCGGTCCAGCCCCAGCGTCACCAACCCGATGGTGGCCGCCGGCAGGGCCTGTGCGTCGGCGAAACTATCGGCGATCGCGGCCTTGATGCCGTGTTCCGCGAGAATATGCGCGAGGCGCTCGCGCGCGCCGCGGGTCCAGGCCGCGACCAGGACGCGTCGGCCGTCCGAAATGAAGCGCGCGGTAGCGGCCTTCACATCGGTGAAGGCCGGAATCTGGCCGTCTCTGGCGAAAATCGGCGCGGGCCTGGCACCACCCTCCGGCCCCGGCGTGTCATCTGGGCGGGCGAACGGGCTGAACATGAAGCGACCCGTCGCCGCGCTCAGGTTCAGCTCGATTTCCGCGCGGTCGAGATAGAGCAACGCCGGCGGCAGGGCCCGATACGGCAATTCCCCATCGCGCGGCGGCACTTTTCGCGCGGCATAATGGTCCGCGATCATTTCCAGCCGCATAGCGAGCGCCTCTTCGTATTGGTGATCGGCGCTCACCGACGCGTCGGGCAGGTAATCGAACAGGGTTTCCAGGCTGGCATGGAACAGAGACAGATAATGTTCCATCCCCGGGTGACGGCGACGATCCGAAATGGTGATGTATATCGGATCCCGCGTCGCATCCGCGCCGAAATATTCCCGCCATAGCGTGCGGAAGCGGGTCACGCTCTCGGCGTCCAAGGCGAGTTCACCGACCGGCCGCAAGGTCAGGGTGGCCAGGCGGCTGCCGGAACGCTGAGTGCCCGGGTCGAAACGGCGGAGCGATTCCACCTCGTCGCCGAACAGATCGATGCGCACCGGCATCGGCTCGCCGGCGGGAAATATATCCAGAATGCCGCCGCGCACGGCATATTCGCCCGGTTCCATCACCGTGCCCGAGCGGTTATAGCCGTTGGCCTCGGCAAAGCCGATGATCGCCCCGGGATCGCAGCGCCCCTTCGGCACCAGGGTCAGCCCGGCGCCGCGCAGGCGGTTGCGGGGAATGACGCGCTGCGCGTGGGCGCTGACCGTGGTCAGCAGGATCCGTGGTCCGCGCGGCGTCTCCAGCAGGCGCGACAGGGTGGCGATGCGCTCCGAAACGATGGGGGCATTGGGCGACACCCGGTCGTAGGGCAGGCAATCCCAGGCGGGAAAGCGCATGACCTCGACCTGCGGCGCGAAGAAGCCGATGGCGGCGGCCAGGCGTGCCATGCGCGCATCATCCCGGGCGATGTGCAGCACGCCGCCTTTGTGTTCGGTGGCGCGACGGGCAAGCAGGATCGCGTCCCAGCCTTCGGGCACGCCATGCACGGTTGGCATCATGGCCGCTGCACCGCGCCACCGGCCAGGACATGGGCGCGCATGGCCCGCAGCAATGCCGTGACGGCGGTGGCGGCGGGGATCTCGCGGCGACCGGTCAGCCAGTCGCTCAGCAGACCATCCGGCTCGGCCAGCAGGGTTTCCAGCAAAGCAACCTCCCCCTCGGTGAAGCGGTCGAGATGCGCGGCCACGAAGCCACCGATCATGGCATCGTTTTCCTTGGTACCGCGGTGTTGGGCCCGAAACAGCAAGCGGCGGCGGCTGGACTCTGAGGATGTCATCGCGCGCCGGATATCGCGGCACCTTGGTGCCGTGGCAAGGGCATCGAAATTTTCGTTGCAGCGCAATGATTTTCCGCCGCGTCCGGCTTGATCGGGCAGCCGGGGGCAGGGCATAACCCATCCCTATTCAAGGAGACTGCCATGCCCCTCGACGCCGGTGCTTTCAAACTGACCTTGACCGAGACCGAACTCAGCGACCTGCTTTCCGTCAACGCCAACTCGCCGCAGCAGAAGCAGCTGCAGGAGCAGCTGCGTGAGCAAACCGCCGATGGCGGCCGGGAAATATCCCTAAACGACATGCAGCTGGGACGCCTGATCCGCGCCATGACGCAGGGGCCCACCGCGGTGCAGCACGTATTGAAGCGCACGTTTCAGCGCCCGCTGATGGAACTGCTGTCGAAATAGGACCGTGAGCCTGGCTGGGCGGCCCGCCTGCCGGCCGCCCAGCCGAATCGTTTCGATTTCGCTTCGTTTTATGTTGACTAGAGCGGTCATCGTTAGGTGATATCCCCCTGACCTTCCGGGGGATTGGGTGGCAGTTATCTGGTGCGTTGAGGCGCTCGTCGCCTCCGTCATATCCGCGATGCTGCTCATGGCCGGTCCGGCTTTTGCGCAGGCACCGGCTGTGCCAGCCGACGCGGACACCGCGAAAACCAAAACCCGGCAAACCGCGCCGCCGCCCCTAGCACCACGGCTCGAAACGACCGCGCCCGCCACCATCTTGCCCGAGGCGCTGCACAACCTCACGCGCAGGCAGGCGCCGCAGAGTATTCACCAGCGAAAATTCGGCGTTTTCAACCGGGATGGCGGCGCGCCGTCCGGGTTCGGGCCGGTGGCGCGCTATGGCGTGGATCGCGCCCAGGAGAACTGGTCCTATCTTCGGGACCCGACACTGAGCGATGACCGCCTCGACGGGCTGAAATTCATTCCCCTGAACGAAGACAAGTCGGTTTACCTGACCCTGAGTTTCGATCAGCGGATCAAGGCCTGGTATGAATCGACGCCCTTCCTGGGACAGCAGAAGCCGAAGCATTCCGCCCGGCTGATCAACCGCACGGTGGGTGGCGCCGATCTGCATCTCGGCCCCTATTTCCGGGTTTATGCGGAACTCCTGAGCGGGCAGGCTGGTGGTTGGAACGCCTACGGCTACAACCAGACATACCGAAAAACCGTAGATGCGCAGCAGCTGTTCGCCGAAGCCGAAATTCCGCTCGATACGGCGAAGCTGGGCATGATCGTGGGGCGCCAGGAATTCTTCGACGCGCCGAACTATGTGCTCTATGTCCGGGAAACCCCCAACCTGCCGATTTCCTGGAATGGCCTGCGCGCCTATGTGTTCTGGCCCCGCCTGCGGGTGGACGTGTTCGACCTGGTGCAGACCAACACGTTGCCGACCGCGCCGTTCGCGGATACAGAAAATTACCAGGCAAGGCTATTCGGTGCCTATACCAGCCTGGCCCTGCCGGATTTCCGCTTTCTTGGCGCGCCCGGCCATGTGTTCCTGGATGCGTTCTATCTGGGCTACGACGTAGCCGGTAGCGGCGCGGCCCTGGCCACCGCCGCCGGCACCGCCAATGGCACGACCCATCGCGACAACCCGGGCGTCAGGCTTTGGGGCAAGGCCGGGCCGATCGAGTTTTCGCTGGGAGGGCTGGCGCAGACGGGGAGCTTCAGCGCCGCCCGCCGGGCCGCGCGCCGACGGGTTGCCGCCTACGCCCTCGATGCGGTTCTGGGCTGGCGGGCGGCGCGCCTGCCGACCAACCCGCTACTGGCGGTGCAGGCCGACGTGTATTCCGGGGGTACCTATACGCGCACCACCGGGGTGGTTGGCACGTATCTGGCGCCGTTCAACCCGCAAACCGCATATCTGGACACCACGACCTATCTGGCGCCGGCCAATCTGGTCGCGGTGGCGCCGCGGTTGGAACTGGCCCCGACGCACGCTTCTTTCCTGATCCTGAAGCTGCCGTTCTATTGGCGGCAATCGACCTCGGACGCGCTATACGGGTCGGGGCGCATCTATACATTCCGGGGCGGCTATGGCGACGCCTTCGTGGGCTACGCGCCGCAACTCAGCCTCGGGCTCAGGCTGACCCGCCACCTGTCGTGGACGCAGGATTTCGCGCGGTTTCTGGTATCGAACGCCCTGGCGCGAGCCGGGGGGCGCAACGGCACCTATTATCTGTCCACGCTCGATTTCCGGTTCTGATCGCGGGGCGTGAGCGGCGCCCGAGATTTCAGGACGCGGCGTGATGGGCCGCCTGGGTGCGGCGGCGGGTTGCGCGGTGCGTGCTGCGCACCACCGCCGGGCAGGCGACCAGGGTGATCGGTTGGGGGAAGTTCTTGCCCGCGGCATAGGCCGGCAGGTCCTTGGCACTGGGCAGGGCGAGGACCTGATCGAACATGCCGACGCTCTGGCGGCAGAAATCAACCCCGAGCCTCGTGCCCTGTTCGGATTCGTTATTGGCCAGCAGCGTGACGTAATCATCGTGCTTGGAACGCCAATAACGACCATAGGCGCGGCCGAAATAGGTGTTCAAGGCATGTTCCTCGGCCACCAGGCTCATGCGGTAGCGCATCACGAAGGCGTTGTATTTGTCCTGCGCGGCACAGGACAGCGCCGTCACCATCAACTGGCTTTTCAGCCCGGCGATATCGAAGGCCGCCATTTCCGCCGGACGGGCGCAAACCGCGTGGCCGGTGGTGGCAAAGGCCTGGCCTGCCCACAGCGTGGCGGCAAGAACTCCGGAAACAACCCGACGCATGAAACGCTCCTGCAGATAGGCACATGGACAAGGGGACGGTGACACGGAACCCCGCACCCGACGATCCGGCGCCGCGCAGCTTAGCGGAACCCGGGGGGCGGAGGCCAACGGTTTAACGTAACTGGCTTAGTGGCTCAGATTAAAAAATAAAAGCGGCATTCCCCCGTCATCCGTCGCTGACCGGCATCATTCTGCGCCAGCAAGTGTTGACGAAACCCAAGCGGCCGGGAGAACCTGCCGGTACAATCTGCCAGACCGGGCCGCGCCATGTCCGACCCCGCCGACCCGTTCGCCGCCTATGAACGTGGCCCTTTTTTCTGCGAGCTGACCTCCACCCGGGCGGGCGATGGCGGCGTGCCGGCCAGGGTCATGCGGCGCCTCGGCGAAATCGGACTGGACGCGCTGCATGCCCGGGCCACCGCCGCCGAGAACGATCTGTTCAACCTCGGGATCACGTTCACCGTGTATTCCGAGGCGAGCGCGATCGATCGGATTCTGCCGTTCGACTGCATTCCCCGGATTTTGACCGCGGCCGAATGGCGGCGGCTCGAGGCGGGGGTGAAGCAGCGCGTCGCGGCGCTGAACGCGTTCCTGCACGATATCTATCACGACCGGTATATCCTGCGGGATGGCGTGGTGCCGGCCGAGCTGGTTCTGGGCAACGCCAATTATCGACCGGAAATGGAGGGGTTTCCGGTCCGGTTCGGGACCTATGTGACCATCTGCGGGATCGATATCGTGCGCGACGAGC
>JAJXVA010000146.1 GCA_021782435.1 Pseudomonadota bacterium | reverse complement strand
GGTTTGCCCGCGCCGCCAGCTCATCAGAACCTCCGGTGATACCGGAGATCTATGAATCACACCTCAGCACCGCGCCGGAATCCCAAAAACGATTCCACCCTCCGCGACACCGCTCTAAGGACTCACGTCCCTCTACCGGAGCGCTTCCGGGGCATTTCCGGGTAGGGCAACAATTCGCTTCAGGCCACTCCCACCAACCCGCGCGCAAAGGCCATGGCATCAAACGGCCGCAGGTCTCCGGCCCGTTCGCCCACGCCCACAGCGTGTACGGGCAGACCAAACGCCTCGGCCAGCGCCACCACAATGCCGCCGCGCGCACTGCCGTCGAGCTTGGTAACCACGAGGCCGGTGACATCAACCATTTCTTTGAACACCCGCACCTGCTCGATAGCGTTCTGCCCGGTGGTGGCATCCAGCACCAACAGCACCGAATGTGGCGCCGAGGGGACTTGCTTGCGCAGCACCCGGATGATTTTCTGTAATTCTTCCATCAGCGCGGATTTGTTGTGCAGGCGCCCGGCGGTGTCGATCAGCAGCACATCAGCGGCCTCTGCGCGGGCTCGGGTCAGGGCATCGAATGCGAGGCCCGCGGCATCGGTATTGGCGGGGCCAGCTATGACCGGGGCACCGGTGCGGCTGCCCCAGATTTGCAGTTGTTCGACCGCGGCAGCACGAAACGTATCTCCCGCGACCAGAACAGGGCGCAGACCCTCGGTAACCCAGGCCTGGGCCAACTTGCCAATGGTGGTGGTTTTTCCGGTACCATTGACTCCGGCGACCAGAATGACGTGCGGGCGGTGGCTGCGACTCAACACGAGAGGCCTGGCAACTGGGGCCAGTATGGCGGCGATCTCCGTGGCCAGCGAATCGCGGATTTCGGCGTCGGTGACATCCTGGCCGAAACGGGTGCGACGAAAATTGGCGATGATGCGGGCGGCAACTGCAGTACCAAGGTCGGACGCAATCAGAGCTTCCTCGAGGGCGTCCAGCGCCTCGTCGTCCAACCGGCGGTGCGTGACCACGGACGTCAGATTATCGGTCAATTTCTGGGTGGAGCGCTGCAGCCCTTCCTTGAGCCGCGACAGGAAACCAAGGGCCATCAGACAGCTTCCAGCAGTAAGTGGCCGTCGCTGGCCGCGATGACCCGGCCGACACGGATCTGCCCAGGTGAGTGGGGGGTCACGAAGCGCGCAGGTAGAAAGTGTTCGGTATGACCACCATTTTCGGTCTCGGTCAGCACCGCGCGGGTGGTCCCGAGCTGGACCCGGCAATAAGCTGCGGCGTGGGCAGCGGCAGCGGCACGCAGCTTGGCCGCGCGATCGCGTCGCAGCGCCCGAGGCACCTGCGGCATGCGCGCGGCCGGAGTGCCGGGGCGTTCACTGTAGGGAAAGACGTGCAGCAGCGGTATTTCGGTTTCCCGGACGAAGGCGAGGGTGTGCTGAAACAATTCCTCGGACTCGGTCGGGAAACCCGCGATCAGGTCCGCGCCGATAGCAATGCCGGGCCGGGCAGCGCGGGCGCGGGCAATTACCGCACGCGCCTCGGCCACCGTATGGCGGCGTTTCATCCTCTTGAGGATAAGGTCGCTGCCGGCTTGTAGGGAAAGATGCAGATGCGGCATCAGCCGAGGCTCGGATTCCAGTAAGCACCAGAGATCGGCATCGATCTCGTGCGGGTCGAGTGAGGACAGGCGCAGCCGCGGCAAGTCGGGCACCGCGTTCAGCAGTCGGCGGACCATCTGCCCCAGTGTGGGCGCGCCAGGCAGATCGGGACCGTAAGATGTGAGATCGACCCCGGTGAGTACGATTTCGCGATAGCCGGCTTCAACCAAAGCTCGGCAACGCGAAGCGATTTCGCCCATTGGCACCGAGCGGCTGGGGCCGCGACCGAAAGGAATGATGCAGAATGTGCAGCGATGGTCGCAGCCTTGTTGAACCTCCAGGAAGGCGCGGCTGCGGCCGTTGAAATCCGCCACGAGATGGGGGGCGGTGGCGCGGGCACGCTGAATATCGGCCACCATCAGCGGGGCAGAAGCGCGCCAGGCCTCTGGAGTCAGCTTTTCCTGGTTGCCAAGCACGCGGGTGACGCCCGGCAAAGCAGCCCAGGCGGCTGGGTCTATTTGTGCTGCGCAGCCGGTGACGATGATGGTGCTATCCGGGGCTTGGCGATGGGCCCGGCGGATGGCCTGGCGGGCCTGACGCTCGGCCTCGGCGGTGACGGCACATGTGTTGATGACGACGGTCCGACTCAGCCCGGCCGCTTCGGCATGGGCGCGCATGACCTGGCTTTCATAGGTATTCAGCCGGCAGCCGAAGGTTTGAACATCGACGCTCATGACCGGGCGATAGGGCGGAAGGTCCGGCGTGTAAAGTTCGCCGGAATGCGGGGGCGCTAAGCGGTGGTGACGATGGGCGGCGTCCTACGCAGAGTTTGCAGCACGACGCAGTATCTTTCGGTGGTGGCGATCAACCTCTGACGCAGCGCCTCTGGGATATCGGCGTCGATATGGAAATGCAAACGGATGGCGGTGATGCCAACGGGCACTGCACGATCAGCGGCCAGGGTGCCACGCGCGTCCCAATCCCCCTCGGCGGTGATGCGCGCGGCGCGCAGGGTGACGCCATTGGCGGTGGCCACGGCCGCAAGCGTGGTACCCGCGCAGGCGACCAATGCCTCCAGCAGCATGTCACCAGCACAAACGGCATTGCGGTCACCGCCGGCAGCTTGGTGCAGGCCGGCGAAGCGTGTGAGACCCTGAGCGGTGGTAACGATGCAGCCCAGCGCCGACTGATCGAGCACCGCCTCAGCGCGGGCAACCACGTGGGCCGCCTTTGGATGGTCGCAATAGGCTTGTTTGAGGGGAGCTTGCAGCGCGCGAAGGGCTTCTGGGTCCATCATAGGTCCGGGCAGGTAACTGGGTTCAGACAGCCAACGACGTGTGAGTTTGAGCCTGTGGCGAGGGTCAACCACCTGGCTTGCCGAACACCACTTGCAGGGTTGGCAGGTCCTGGCCGAAGGGGCCGGTGGACTGCACGTAGGTAATATATTCGGTCTTGCCGCCGTCAGGAGAAAATTCTGGATGGGTACGACCCGCATAGTCGGCATTGTTGTTGTAGCCGGGCAAACCTACGGCGAGCAGCGCAGGCTTGGACCATGGCCCTTCGGGGGCATGAGCCACCGCGTAGTAAATGTCGTTGGAGAAATTACCGGAATAAATCAGCATCCAGCATTTGAGATAGGCATCGTAAAAGACCGAGCTGCCGCTGGCAGAGCCGTCAAACACCGGCACCGAGGCGGCTGGGTCAGGGCTCCAGACGCCGTTTCCGGCATAGTAAGTCCAGGCGGATAGATCGAGGATTTTCGAAACCGGCACCCGCGCAAGCAGATCCTCGGTGGTTACGAACACATTATGGCCACCATACGCGTAATAATAGCCATCATGGATGAAGGCTTCGTCGCTGTAGCCCATGACATTTTTCTGCCAAAGCAGATTGATATCTCGTCCCTTGCCTTCGACCGGCCGGGTGACGTTCAGTGTGCCATCCGGGTTCAGGGTTGCAACCGCTATGCCAGTGCCGGCGCTTTGAAAGCCCTGGACGGGACCGCCACGATAGATCAGCCCGAACGGGATAAAGATTTTTCCACTGAGGGGGTCAGGGACCAGCGGCCCCGGCCAGATGGCAAGCGAAACGCCGCACGGCTTAACGGCGCACGTGGTGCCGGCATGGTTGGCGTTGAATTGGACCTCGATCGGGCTAAAGGGAATGAATTGCGCCGGCAGGCCCGAACTGTCCGTCTGGTCCTTGTCGAGCACGATGCCTGCGGAAGCATCGAGCGACGTGGCCCAGGCAAGGGAATTGCTAAAAAAACTCTGCCCGGAAGCGTTGGGTTGAGAAAGAGCGGTATCGTTGAAGGCCCAATACGAGGCGCCGTTGATGAGGGCGCTGTAGGTGCCGTCACGTTCGAGCACCGCTGGATTTTGCACCACATTCGGCATCTGCGTGACGGAAACAATAGGTGGCACGACCGGTGGCGGGGCTGCCGCGATGCAGGCCAGTCCACCAAATCCGACCGCAAAAATAAGAAACTGCCTCATGACAAAACCCACTCCCTGCCCACGCGGCATGCTAGTGCCAGATGACCCTGGATGGCCAGCTTGGCCATTCGAACCGTCGAAACATACGAAATACGTCGGTTTATAGGACGTTGTTCCCAATTAGCGACCGTATCCTGGCATTCTGGACCGAAGTCGGTTGGTTCGCCCCGCTATTGCAGCAGATCGTCGATCGACGGGGTGGCGGGCTTGGCCGCGGCTTCGGTCGAGGAGGTGGGTGCGGGTCGCCCTGCCCCGGGTGCCGCCTTGGCTTGTTTGGCTTGTCCTCGTGCCTTGGCTTCATCGGCCTGTTCACGAACCTCGGCGCGCGTTTTGGCCATTTCCTGG
Source organism: Pseudomonadota bacterium (assembly GCA_021782435.1). Classification (GTDB taxonomy): domain Bacteria; phylum Pseudomonadota; class Alphaproteobacteria; order Acetobacterales; family Acetobacteraceae; genus JAJXVA01. The sequence goes on along the minus strand of JAJXVA010000146.1, from coordinate 1,999 downwards.
CGGAATGCGAGCCAGGATTCGCGCTCGGACATCTTGGTCCAAAGCGCATGCCGCTGGCGTTGACCGCGGACGAAATCCAGCCGCCGGTCGAGGAACACGGCAAACACGAACCAGAGTCCGAAATAAATCGCCAGGGCCAGTTCGAATACGCCGCCGAGCCACCGCGGCAGCCACGAGCGCCAGAAATACGCCGCAACAATCAGGGCGGGAGCCATGCCCATGTAAAATAACTCGGCCCGGGTTGCGACATCGGCCATCCGGGTCGCGCGTTCGATGAGGCCAAACCCGTAGGAGTAGGAAACCCGGTTCTGACGGGTTTGTGGGCGCGGGGGAACGAGCCGGTGAAACGCGCGAGTGAAGGGGCCTTCCGAGTAACGGGATTGCGTGGTTTTGATGGGTTTGAGGGCCGCCGTCCCTGGCTTAGCGGGCCTAGGCTTCGGTCTGTTCCCATCGGTCTGCGGGCGGCTCATGCTGCGCGTGCCTGATGCTGTCTGGGCGTGACCCCGGCTTGGCCGGAACCGCGTCGGAGTCGGTTTTCAGAGCCAACCTAACCCTCAGGGTGGTGTCACCCTCGGGTAATCCGCTCTAAACGCCCCAGATATCCGAGGCGCATCAGATGTTACGACGGAGTTCGACAGGTGGAAACCCGCATGACCGAGACCAATACCAGGGACCCTTTCGAGGAGGCGCTGATAGGAGCAGTCTTCGCCCAGATCGCGCGAGATGGGTGGTGGCGGCTTTCGATCGCGCGGGCCGCGGGCGAGGCGGGGCTGGATATGGCCCGCGCACGACGGCTCCTACCCAGCAGGACATCTTTCCTGCTGCGCTTCGGCGCCCAGGCTGATCAGGCGGCACTCAGCGAAAGACCGGAAAGCGGGACCGCTCAGGAACGTCTGTTCGATGCCATCATGCGCCGGTTGGACGTGTTTCAGCGCCACCGGGCCGGCCTGGTTGTTTTACTACGAGCCCTGCCCACCGACCCCGCCGCGGGCGCTCTGCTTGCGGCAGCAAGCTTGGTAAGCATGGGCTGGCTGCTGGAAGCCGCCGGGATTTCCGCGACAGGGCCAATGGGGATGCTGCGCCGCAAGGGATTGCTGGCGGTCTGGCTTTGGACGCTGCGGGCCTGGCTGCGCGACGAGACTGCCGACATGGCCTCGACCATGGCGGCGCTGGACACGGCTCTAGCCCGCGCGGCACAGGTGGCGCGGTCACTGCCGGGCGAAACACCGTCGGCACCAGCGGACGACGCCCCGGCCGAGGCCCAGCCAGACTGACACCGGGGTTGTCCCGACCCGGTTCGCGGAGCACGCTGCCAAGAGAGTGACCGTCCGGACAGGAGCCACCGCCATGACCGATCCTTTGACCGAACTAACCGAGGCATTACAGAAATTGGCCCGGGCGCCGATGACTTCGGCACCGGACATGCAGAAGCTGATGGCGGCACAGCGCCGCAACATTGAGGCTCTGGCGGCAGCAAACAAGGTGGCGCTGGACGGCGCGCAGGCATTGGCCCGCCGACAGATGGAAATCGTGCAGCAAATCGCTGGGGAATTCAGCCAGACCGTGGAAGTGGTGACCCAACCCGGCACCCCGCAGGAGAAGGCCGCGCAACAGGCCGAGCGAATGAAACAGGCCTATGCCACGGCACTGGACCAGGCAGGCGAGTTACGCGATTTGATGCAGACCGCCAACGCCGAAACTCTGAATGTATTGAACGCGCGGTTCCTGGAAGCACTCGACGAAGTGCGATCCATGCTGGACCAACCCAAACCCTGAAATCAGCCGCGACACGCCGCGCTCCGCCTGCGCCGTTTGCGCGCAGCACGGAGTTGGTCGCGGAGCGGCCGGTCGCTCCCCGAATCTGGCACTGGACTAGGTTCTGGACTCATTTGATCCAGAAGGTGACGGCGACGGCAAGGCAGGTCGCCGAAAGGAAGTTTCTGGCGAGCTTGTCGTAACGTGTTGCGAAGGCTCGCCAATCCTTCAGCTTACAGAATGC
>JAJXVA010000145.1 GCA_021782435.1 Pseudomonadota bacterium | reverse complement strand
CCGCTACGGCGCGGTGCTGATCGGGGCCGGGCGGTTTTTCGCGGTGCTCAGACCCGTGGAAAACGTGCTGGCGGGGGCGACGGGCATGGCGATTCGACCGTTCATGGCCGGCAATGTCGCGGGCGGGCTCGCGTGGACCGCGCTTTACTGCTTCGGTATTTACTTTGCCGGGAAAAGCGTGACGCATCTGGCGGGCCACGCGGCGACCGTCGCGGGCGTGGTGGCGCTGCTGGCCCTGATCGGCGGGTTCTGGCTGCTGCGGCGGCAGGAGGCGCGGCTGATCGAGGTGGCGCGCGCCGCCGCCGCCCGGCGCGCCGCCCGGCAGCACCGGCACGGCTTGCCGCGGGACAAACGCGCCCCATAGCGGACGCCCCGCGCGGAGGCCAGTATTCCCGCGCGCATGCATTCGTGGTTTCGCGGTTTCGCGGGACGCGGTTTCGCGGGACGCGGCGGGGCGCGGCGGGGCGCGAGACCTGATCCGCGCGATCGGAGCGTGCCGGTAAGCATCGCGCTCGCGGGCGTGGCGGCGGCGCGGCTTGGGCAGGAATTCAGGGCATCACAGCCGGCGCAGGATGACGATACGGTTCGTGTTGGTGCCTTTGGTGTTGTTATCGACGCCCCAACACCTGGCGGTCTTGGTAAATTCCTGCTGATTGACCATGACCCCCAGCCGCGCGAACGGCAGGCCCTCCGCGGCGCGCCAGGTGGCCTGTTCCAGCAGCACTTTCCCGTGACGGATTTCGCCCACCTCAAACGCGACATGGCCGTTCGGCCGCAGCACGCGCGCCAGTTCCGACAGGGTGGACCTTATCATGGCTTCCCAGGCGGCCTCGGTCCGGTGTGTGGCGATTTCGACGGTCGTCGCGTCGATCCCGGCGAACCAGAAGCGCAACCAGTTATCCTGCGCGTACTGGACGATGTCGAGAAAGGGAGGAGAGGTTACGACCAGGGATACCGATGCGGTGGGCACGTGGGCAAGGTTCGTGGATGACCCGACCCCGAGACTTGCCCGCGGGTGCGCGCCTGGCGGGCCATCGTCGAGGAGTTGGCGGGTTTTTTTGAGGACGATGGCCGAGATGTCGCGCAGCGGCGGCACCTGATGGCGTTTGCGGTTGATTTTTATCTGGTTGGCGATCGAGGCGGCCTGATTTGGCGGCAGGGTATAGACCGAAAAGAAGCCCGGGGAGTGTCCGGTCAGGCGGTTGATGGCCACCATCCTCAGCCAGTCGGTCGCGGGGTCGGGAGCGGCGTTGGCGAGGGGCGCCTCGCGCAGCAGCCACTCCCGGAGCGCGCAAAGGCGCCGCAGGGTCGATGGATGATAAAATGCCAGGAGATCCTGCCGGATTTCCTCGGCCTGGTCCCAGGTCACGTCATCGAGGCGACGCATGACGGCCGAAAGCGGCGGAGGGGACAGACGTGGCCGGGTGAGCAGGAGCGCGAGTGGATTTATGTCGTTGCCGATGGGATGTCGGCCCATCAGGGCCGCCTGCACCGGGGTGGTGCCGCGCCCCATGAAGGGGTCGAGCACGCCGCCTCCGGGCACGGTCAGGCGGTCGATGAAAAACTCGGGCAGTTGCGGCTTGAAGCACGCCCGGTAGCTGATTTCGTGGAGGCTGTGCGCCTGGCGCTGCCTGGAGGTCCAGAACGCGTTGATGAAATACGGGAGACCGTCTCTGGTGACTTTCTGAGTGGCGGTGCCGAGCTTGTCGAAACGCCGGACATTTTCGAGGAACTCGGACGACGACATGGCCGCCTGCCGGGGCCGGGCTTGGGCAGCGAGCGGCGCAAGCGTCGGGTTTGGTGGCAGGGCGCGGTCGGCGATGGCGGACGTGGCCGACTTGGGCATGAAGGCTCCGAAGCGAGGGCATCGCGCGACCCGGGCCGGCAGTTTGGGCCAAGGCGGACGCCAGGGGAAGCCCGTGCCCCCGGGGGATGACGACCGGGGGATGACCACCGGGGGATGACCACCGGGCGGGCCCCGGGATCGGTTGGCCGGTATCGGTTGGTCGGTATCGGTCGGTCGGTATCGGGGTGCCTTTGGGTCGGACCGGCGGCTGTGCCGGGTTCAGCGGAGGGTGTGCCGGGCATTGGCACTGGCCAAGCCTCCGCGCGAGCGGCAGAGTGCGCCGCGACACGGGGCCACGGACGGGCGCGCAACGACGCCGGGCCGCGGGGGCGACGAAGGGATCTGCGATGGCGGTACGGGATTTTTCGGCGCGGGAATTGACCCTGCGGGGCATTGTGCTCGGGGTTCTGATCACCACCGTGTTCACGGCGGCGAATATCTATCTCGGCCTGCGGGTCGGGCTGACCTTCGCGAGTTCGATACCGGCCGCGGTGATCTCGATGGCGGTGCTGAAAGCCCTCCGCGGGGCGACGATATGGGAAAACAATATCGTGCAGACCGTGGCGTCGGCGGCGGGGACACTGTCCTCGATCATTTTCGTGCTGCCCGGCCTGGTCATGGTGGGGTGGTGGTCCGGGTTTCCGTTCTGGGCGAGCTTTGCCACCTGCGCGATCGGCGGCACGCTCGGGGTCATGTACACCGTGCCGCTGCGGCGGGCGATGGTGACGAATTCCTCCCTGCCCTACCCCGAGGGTGTCGCGGCGGCGGCGGTGCTGCGGGTGGGCGCGACCGACGCGGGCGAGGCGGCGGGGCGCGAGGCAAGGCTCGGGGTGACGGCGCTGATCTGGGCGAGCCTCGCTTCGGCGGGAACGGCCGCGGTCGTGGCGACGAAATTCCTGGCCGATGAGGTGGACTGGTTTTTCCGGCCGACCGCGACGACCGCGAGCGGGATTGGCGGGGCGATGTCGCTGGCGCTGTTCGGGGTGGGGCACCTGGTGGGGCTGGCGGTGGGATTGTCGATGCTGCTGGGGGTGGTGATCGCCTGGGGAATTGCGACGCCCTGGCTGACCGCGCTGCACCCCATGGCGGGGGCGGCGGCCGATGCGGCCCAGGCGGTCTGGGGCCATGATGTGCGCCTGATCGGTGCCGGCGCGATTGGCACCGCGTCGCTTTGGACCCTGGCGCAACTGGTGCTGCCGGTGTGGCGCGGCCTCGCCTCGGCGATGCAGGCGTCGCGCCTGACGGCTTCAGGCCAGGGGGGCGCATTGCCGTTGCAGGAACGCGACCTGCCGCTGCCGGTGGTGGGGGTGGTGATGCTGGCCTGCCTGCCGCCGCTGGCGCTGCTGCTGGGGCTGTTCCTGCGCGGAACGCCACTCGCGGGAATTTGGCTGCCACTGGTGGCCGCGGGGGTGGTGTATGTGGTGCTGGCGGGATTTCTGGTGGCCGCGGTGTGCGGGGCTATGGCCGGGCTGATCGGCAGTTCGAACAGCCCGATTTCCGGTCTGTGCATACTGAGCGTGCTGGGGGCGGCGCTGCTGCTGAACCTGCTGGCGCGGGCGCATGTGGGGGCGGGGGGGGCGCCGGCGCTGGTGGCGTTCACGCTGTTCGTGACCGCGGTGGTGGAATGTGTGGCGACGATCGCGAACGATAACCTGCAGGATCTGAAGACCGGACAACTGGTCGAAGCCACTCCGTGGAAGCAGCAGGTGGCGCTGGTGATCGGGGTGTTTGCCGGCGCGCTGGTGATACCCCCCATTCTCGACCTGATGAACCATGCGTTCGGGTTCGCCGGCGCGCACAACCACGCGATTTCCGCAACACCCCTGCCGGCGCCGCAGGCGGTTTTGATCAGCACGCTGGCCAAGGGCGTGATCGAGGGCAACCTCGACTGGTCGATGCTGGGCATCGGTGTGCTGGTGGGTGGGGGGCTGGTGCTGTTCGATGAGGTCCTGCGTCGCGGCACACGGCGCATGTCGTGCCCGCCGCTCGGGGTCGCGCTCGCGATTTATCTGCCGAGCGCGGTGACGACGCCGCTGATAGCGGGCGCGGTGTTCGGATTTTTCTACGACCGCGCCGCTTTGCGCAGCGGCCCGGCTGGCGCCATGCGCAAACGGCTGGGGGTGCTGGTGGCGAGCGGCCTGATCGTGGGGGAGAGCCTGTTTCAGGTTTTATTGGCGGGGTTGATCGTGGTGACCAACAGAGGGGCGCCGCTGGCCCTGGTCGGCGCGGGGTTCGCCGAGTGGTCCGGCTGGCTGGCGCTGCTCGCGTTTTTCGCGGTGCCGTTCGTGACCTATTGGGGAATATGGCGGCAGGCGGGACGGGTGGCGGGCTGACCGGCCCGGTCAGCCCAGCACCGTGCCCGGCGGTATGGCGCGGCCGCGCAGGAAATCTGCGGTGGCCATGGCGGGCTTGCCAGGGGTTTGCAGCCGGGTCGGACGCAAAGCGCCGGTGCCGCAGGCGATGGTCAGGCGGTCATCGAGCACGGTGCCCGGCGTGCCGATGCCCAGCGTGCCGATGCCCGGCAGGATTTCCGCGGCGAGGAGTTTCAGCGTGAGGCCGTTGCATTGGGTTTCGGTGCCGGGCCAGGGCAGGAAGGCGCGGATTTGCCGCGCGATGGCGGCCGCGTCCTGATGCCAGTCTATTCTCGCGTCGGCGCGGCTGAGCTTGGGCGCGTAGGTGGCGAGGGCGGGATCCTGGGGGGTGGCCGCGGGCGCGGTTTCAAGCGCGCGCAGGATGAGGCGGGCGCCGAGTTCGGCAAGCTGGGGCAGCAGATCCGGCGTGGTGGCTTGCGCGGAAATGGGCAGGGCCTCGCGCAGCAGCACGGGCCCGGTATCGAGACCCGGGTCCATCTGCATGATGGACATGCCGGTCTGGGCATCTCCGGCGCGGATGGCGGCCTGGATGGGCGCGGCTCCCCGCCAGCGCGGCAGCAGGCTGGCGTGGAGGTTGAGGCAGCCGCGGCGCGGCGCGGCGAGCATTTCCGGCGGCAGCAGCAGGCCGTAGGCGGCGACCACCGCGGCATCGAGCCCGAGCGCCTCGAAATGGGCGTGTTCGGCCGGGTTTTGCCGCAGGCGGGCGGGTGTGCGCACGGCGAGGCCGAGCGCATCGGCGGCCTCGTGGACGGGTGCGCGGCGGAGCGCCTGGCCACGCCCGGCGGGGCGGGGCGCCTGGCTGTAGACGGCGAGAATTTCATGACCGGCGGCGTGCAGCGCGCGTAGCGCGGGGACGGCGAATTCGGGACTGCCCATGAAGGCGAGACGCAAACCCGGCGCGGTCATGCGCCGCGGGCCTGGCGCTGTTCCTTGGCGAGACGGCGGACCAGCATGTTGCGCTTCAGCGCCGAGATATGGTCGATGAACAGAACCCCGTCGAGATGGTCGATTTCGTGCTGGATGCAGGTCGCGAGCAGGCCCTCGGCATCGAGCCGGTGGGATTTGCCGTCGAGGTCCTGGTATTGGACGCGTATGCCATCGGGGCGGATGACATCGGCGTATTGATTGGGCAGGGACAGGCAGCCTTCCTCACGGGTAACGAGATCGGCGCTGGCGGCGACGATCTGCGGGTTGATGAGGGTGAGCGGGGCCTTCTGATCGTCGGGCATCAGGTCGATGACGCAGAAACGTAGCGCGAGACCGACCTGGGGCGCGGCCAGGCCGATGCCCGGGGCCGCATACATGGCGGCGAACATGCGGGGCAGGACTTCCCGCAGGGTGGCGCGGTCGGCGGTTGCGACCGACCGGGCGCGCGCGCGCAAGGCGGGGTCGGGGTAGATCAGGATCGGGATCGACGGGTCCATGGGCGGGATGTAGCGTTGCGCGGGCTCCGGGCAAAGATGGCGCCCCGCCTTGCATCGCACCAAGGCACCGACGATATGCCGCAAGCGGCCAGGGCGATGACGGGAAGGGACGGAAATGACGACGCGCGTGTTCACCTCGCCGCTGTTTTTGGGCTTCGATCATCTGGAACAGGTGCTCGAGCGGGCATCCAAGACCGCGTCCGACAGCTATCCGCCTTATAACATCGAGCAGCTCGGGACCGCGACGCTGCGGATTACGCTGGCCGTGGCCGGGTTCTCGATGGAGGACCTGCAGATTACCCAGGAGGACAACCAGCTGGTGGTTCGCGGGCGGCAGACCGATGACAGCCAGGAGCGTGTGTTCCTGCACCGCGGGATCGCGGCGCGGCAGTTCCAGCGCAGCTTCGTGATGGCGGAGGGGATAGAAGTGCGGGGGGCGTGGCTGGACAGCGGCCTGCTGCATATCGACCTGGTGCGGCCGCAGCCACAGTGCAAAGTGCGCACGATCGCGATTTCGCCGAAGGCGAAGACGGGCGAGGGGGTTTCGGACAGCAAGGTGTGCGCCGTGCTGGACGTGGCGCGCGCGAACGAGAATTGAGGCGATCCGCCCGTCCCGGTCCGGCGGCAGCGGATCGGGGCGTTGCCGCGTTTTAGCGTAAGTACGTTTTAGAGCAGGGTCAGGCTGAGTGGAATCGGGGCTTCCGAAATGGTCTTGGTGTGTGGTTCATCGGTATCCGGTCTGTATTACCGGAGGCACGTTATGGTGTTGAGCCAGGGTAAGGCCTGCGGGCGGGATTTGCGCGAC
>JAJXVA010000144.1 GCA_021782435.1 Pseudomonadota bacterium | reverse complement strand
ACGAACACCGAAACCCCCAGCGTCACCGCGTCATTCAGCGCATTGTTCATCGCCGCCACCGCCTGCGCGGTCCAGTTCACCTCCGCGCTACCCCAGGAGATCGAAAGCACCGAGGGCGCGCGGGTCGAATCGTGCACGGCCTGGCTGATCGCGTCCGCGAACCCCGCATCCGTGTTGGGCGCGAAATAAACCGCAATCCGCGCCGCCGGCGCATTGCCGCCAGCCACCTGAATATCCAACGCCACCTCGGTATCGGCACCATCATCCGGAATCGGGGCGTTCGTCCCGCCATCCACGCCCACCGCCACCACATTCGGCGCCGTCAGGCCCATCGCGCCAAAGGCTGCCGCGACATCGCTGTCCAGATAGCCGCCCCCGAGTTCGATCAGGCCAATCGTCTGCCCCGCCCCATCCCCGGCCGGAAACTGATAAATCCGGCCCAACTGGTTCGGCAGAAACCCCGTTCCCTGCGCCGCCGGCCGGAAATGCGCTTCCGCCTGCGGGCGGTTGTCCAGCCCCAGCACCGCCTCGACCACCGAATGGAGCGCATCCGGCAGGGAAAGCGCACCAGACCGGGCGCGAAATTGCCGTCCCTTATGCGAATACACGTGCAATTCAGTCGCGAAGGCGCGCTGCATGGCAGCGGCGGTGCCGCCAAGCCGGACCAGGTGCCGCTCCGGCGCGCGGTCCAGCACGTCCAGCCCATATTCCTTCGCGAACGCATCGATCAGCGTCATGCCATGCGCATGCTCGCGCTGGCGCATCTCGCGCAAGTCGGCGCGCCCATGGCCACGCTCAGCCTCGGCCGGGCGCCGCGGCTTCAAATACAAACTGATCTCGATCCGCGCCTCGGGGTCTATGGCGCCCAACCTTGTGCCGGTGGGAAGCGTTCTGGCGCTGGGACTGAAAATACGGTGCTGGGGCGGCATTCAGGGTCCTTTCGGGTATTGCGCGGTAAATTAGCCTAGAATGTCCCCAGGTTCAAGGAAAAATATCGGAATTGATCGGCCATCACCCACACTATGCCAGGGCTCCTCTCCGCCAGAACCTCCCCAGGCACTCCCTCGCCCGGCTCAGCCGCGCGATCTCTGACCGGCTCGATATCGGAATAGTGTCCTTATCTAAGCCGGAATCGGTCCAGGAACCCATCGCCTCGGATTCGCGCTCGGGCACTCACCCGGGTCCATCCCGCCCCTCCTGCCCGGCACCCTGAAAAATACAACAACGCCCGGCATCAGTTCACCAGCGCCGCCAGCAGCGCGTCCAGCCGTTTCAACCCTTCCGGCAAGGCCCGCAACCGCCCCGCCTCGCGCACCAGATACTGTTCCGCCACGGCTTGGCCCAACACATCCGCGTCGATCGCCGCATCCAGCGCCATCCCGCAGCGTCGGGCGAACCAGGCCTCGTTCACCCCCTCGGCCAGGCGCAACCCCATCAACAATGCCTCGCGCGCGCGGGTCGCCGGGTCGAGCGCCGTGGCCTCGGTCATGCCATGCCCGTCGCGTTCCACCCGCTCTGCCCATATCTCCGGTGCCCGGTGCCGGCGCGTCGCCACCAGCGCCCCATCCAGCGGCAGCCGTCCATGCGCGCCGGGTCCGATGCCGACGTAATCCTGATAACGCCAATACGTCAGGTTATGCCGGCTTTCCTGCCCTCCCCGCGCGAAGTTGGAAACCTCGTAGCGCCGCAACCCCGCCCGCGCGGCCAGGGTCTCGGTGCGGTCGTACATCACGGCGGCCAGGTCAGGGTCCGGCAGGTGCAGCATGCCGGCGCGATGCCGGGCGGCAAATGCGGTGTTGGGCTCGATCGTCAATTGATAGAGCGACAGATGGTCGCACCCGAAATCCAATGCCTCGGTCAGTTCGGCATCCCAGGCCTCAAGCGTCTGGCCAGGCCGCGCGTAAATCATATCGAACGAAACGCGCGCGAAAATACGCCGCGCCGCCGCAAGCGCCGCGCGCGCGCCTGCGCCGTCATGCTGGCGGCCCAACTGCCCCAAATCCGCGTCGCGCAAGCTTTGCACCCCCAGCGACAACCGGTTTACCCCGGCTTGCGCGAACGCCGCGAGGCGTGCCGTCTCCACGCTGGTCGGGTTCGCCTCCAGTGTCACTTCGAACCCGGGCGCGACGTCGAAATGATGCCGCGTGGCATCGATCAGCCGTGCCACGGCCGGCGGCCGCATCAGGCTCGGCGTGCCCCCTCCGAAAAAAATCGAGGTCAAACGCCGCCGCCCCAACCGTCCGGCCTCGAAGGCCAATTCCGCCTCGAGCGCCGCCTCGAACCGCGTCGGGTCCAGGTCCGGCCGGACATGCGAATTGAAGTCGCAATACGGGCATTTCGACAGGCAGAACGGCCAATGGATGTACAGCGCCAGCGCCGCATCGGGCGCGGTCATAGGGGTGGGGGCAGGCAGGCCAGCGCCAGCGGCTTGAAGGCCCGCGCCCGATGGCTGTCCGCCTCCTTCGTGGCCACGCCCATCTCGGCATAGGTGCGGCTTTCCCCCATCGGCACGAACACCGGATCATACCCGAAGCCCTGGTCACCGCGCGGCGGCCACACGAAACTTCCATCCACCCGCCCCTGAAAGCTCGCCGTCACCCCATCCGGCCAGGCCAGCGTCAGCGCGCACACGAACCACGCGCGCCGGTCCGTGCTGTCCCCAATCCCTGCCCATACCCGCGCCATCGCCTGCGTGAAATCCCGCGCCGTTCCCGCCCAGCGGGCCGAGTAAAGCCCGGGCGCCCCGCCCAGCGCCGCCACGCAGAACCCGGAATCATCGGCGAGCGCCGGCATGCCACTTGCGGTTGCGGCGGCCAACGCCTTCAACCGGGCATTGCCAACGAAATCGGGCGCGGCCTCGACCGGCTCGGCCAGCCCGAGCCCGGCGGCGCCAAGACAGGTAATTCGGTAAGGCGCAAGCATCGAACCGATTTCCCGCAGTTTGCCATCATTATGTGTCGCGACCACCAGCCGGTCACCATGCCGTAACCGACGATTCATGGAAAAATTGACATTTCGTTGACAGAAACCCTTGAAGTTTTCCGATCCGGGTGGATTGTGAGGCTCTGCTAAGCGTCGTGTGCAAACCGCCTGTCAAGCTCGGGTGCGCGCAACGGTGGCACGTCCATTGAGAAACCCCAACCAAAGGGATTACCCATGTCCGCGCGTTCCCGCAAATTCCTGCGGCTAGGACTGGCCGGCACCGCCCTGGCCGGTCTGCCCCTGCTCGTCTCCGGCGCCTTCGCCGCCACCGCCCAGATCACCCGCCCGATCAACGATCAGGTCACCCTGCCGCTAACCGCTGATGTTTCCACCGCGGTGAAATCCGCCAGGGATCTCGGCACCGTATCCGACGCCATGATGCTGCCGCACATCCGGCTCGAGTTGCGTCGGCCGGCCGCCCTGCAGCAGCAGCTCGATGCGCTGGTCAAGGCACAATGGACGCGCGGCTCGGCCGCATACCATCATTGGCTGACCCCCGCCGACCTCGTGAAATATGCCCCAGCGGCCAGCGATGTGGCCAAAATCACCTCGTGGCTGACCGCGCACGGCCTTACCGTGAACGGAGTCTCCCGTGATGGCATGATGATCGATTTCGGCGGCACCGCCGGGGCGGTCGCGCGTGCCTTCCACACCAGCCTGCATCAGGTATCGTTCAACGGCGCCACCCATATCGCGAATATGTCCGCGGCCCTGATCCCGGCCGCCATCGCGCCCGCCGTGGTTGGCATGACGCTGCACAATTTCTTCCCCACGCCCATGCTCGCGAAAATCACCCCGGGCTATACCAGTAACGGTGCGGGCGGCACGTTCTATGCCGTCGCTCCGCCCGACTTCAACACCATCTACAATGTCAACCCGCTGCTGAACGGCAGCACCCAATACGGCCCGATCACCGGCAAGGGCATCACCATCGCGGTGGTTGAGCAGACCAAAATCCTCAATCACGACTGGAACACCTTCCGCAACACGTTCGGCCTGTCCGGCTACGCCGGTACCTTCACCCAGATCCATCCGGGTGGCTGCGCCGATCCGGGCTACACCGGTGACGAGGCCGAGGCCGCGATCGACGCGGAATGGGCCAGCGCGCCCGCGCCGGACGCCAACATCATCGAAGCGTCCTGCGCCACCAACGCGCCGCTGTATTTCGGCGTCGAGCAGTCGCTCGAAAACCTCGTGACCTACGGCACCCCGGCGCAGATCTTCAGCATCTCCTATGGCGGCGCTGAAATCTTCTCGGGGTATGCCTTTATCCAGGGCTGGACCAACCTGGTCGAGGAAGGCGCGGCCGAGGGCAAATCCATCTTCATCTCCGCCGGGGATTCCGGCTCGGCGGCCGATCGCAACTTCATCGGCACTGACGGGCTCGGCGTGAATGGCCTGTCCGACAGCCAATACGTCACCTCGATCGGCGGCACCGATTTCGAAGACACCTACCTCAACCAGACCGCGCGCTACTGGCACGCCCATAACGGTCCGACCGGCCAGTCCGCCGTCTCCTATATCCCCGAAACGCCCTGGAACAATTCCTGCGCCAGCTCTCTGATCTGGAAATATACCGGGTTCGCCTCGGCCAGCGCCGCCTGCAACGCCACCACCAACCCGCCGCCCCAGCAGGACGGCGTCGGCGGCACTGGCGGCCAGAGCATCTACGCGACCAAGCCAAGCTGGCAGCTGACCACCATCCCGGGCATGCCCAACGACAATGCCCGCGACCAGCCTGACGTCTCGCTGTTCGCGGCCAACGGCATCTGGGGCCATTTCTACCTCATCTGCATGTCCGACCCGAACGAGGGCGGCTCGCCCTGCCACTACAAGAACCAGAACGACCTGTTCGGTAACGCCTATGGCGGCACTTCGGTATCGGCGCCCGCGTTCGCCGGCATCACCGCTCTCCTCACCCAGTTCGAGCAGCAATATGGCGGCGTCACCGGCGGCCTCGGCAACGTCGCCCCCGGCCTCTACCAGATCGCCAACGCGCAGTTCAGCAACCCGACCGGTCTCAAGCCCTGCGACTCGATCAACGGCAAGAATATCGGCACGGCCTGCGCCTTCAATATCATCACCTCGGGTAGCAACGTGCAGCCCTGCGTCGCCGGCAGCACCAATTGCTCGGCAGTATCCGGTGCGGCCATCGGCCAACTGGTGCAGCCGATGGTGGGCCCCGGCCCGGCCTTCCATGCCAATCAGGGCTACAGCCTCGCCACAGGTCTCGGCACGGTCAACGCCACCAACCTGGTGTTCAACTTCAGCAATCTGAACTGATCCGGCACCAACCCAACGCAGGTCATGGGCCCGGGGAGAAATCCCCGGGCTTTTTTTCGGTCTGGGTTTAATAAATCGCGAAACGAGACCTCGTCCGCGGTCCGGCGGGATTTCGTGTTACCGGACCATCCGAAGCCGTCGTGCGTCGCGGCGATCACCCGCCGCGATCATCCGGGGTCGCCGCTAGACGACCGCCCCAGATGACAGCCACACCCGATGTCGGAACACGAGGCGCCCCCACCCACTTGCGGGACTTATGCGGGTTTCCCGGTGCTCTTGGTCATCAAAGGACCGGGGTTTTCCCCTCACCGACCAATGCCGGCCAATCTCCGAATAGCCGCCGGTCGCTCGGCCTCGGCGGAAACCGCCGACCTACCCCGTGTCCTGGAGGCGCGCCGTTCAGTGTCTGCCCAAGGCGGCGAGCTGTGCCGTGAACAGCGCCGCGGTGCCGGTTTTCGCAAGCGCCATCAAGGCGCCGAACTGCGCATCCGAGAACGGTGCCTGTTCCGCGGTCGCCTGCACTTCCACGATCCCGCCGCCATCGGTCAGCACGAAATTCGCGTCCGCTTCCGCCCCGCTATCCTCGGCGTAATCCAGGTCCAGCACCGCGCCCGCGGCGGTCAAGCCGCACGACACCGCCGCCACCTGCCCCGTTATCGGGCTTGCCGCCAGCACCCTGGTCCGTATCAACCGCTCCACCGCGAGCGAAAGCGCGACCCACGCCCCGGTGATGCTCGCGCAGCGCGTGCCGCCATCGGCATTCAACACATCGCAATCCAGCGTGATCGTGATCTCGCCTAGGGCTCGCCGATCCACCACCGCGCGCAAACTGCGCCCGATCAGCCGCTGGATCTCCTGCGTGCGGCCGGATTGCTTGCCCCGCGCCGCCTCCCGGTCACCCCGGGTATGTGTCGCGCGCGGCAACATGCCGTATTCCGCCGTCACCCAGCCCAGGCCCGAGCCGCGCAGAAACCCCGGCACCCGCGCCTCCACGCTCGCGTTGCACAACACCTCGGTCCCGCCCATCCGGATCAGGCAACTCCCCTCGGCATGCCGCGCGAACCCGGTCTCCATCGAAACCGCCCGCAACTGGTCTCCCCCCCGCCCGGACGGGCGCGGCGCTGGGTTTGGCAACGGGGACGTGTCGTTCATGCGGGCCTCTCGGTCTTTCGGCCCGTTGGTTACGGC
>JAJXVA010000143.1 GCA_021782435.1 Pseudomonadota bacterium | reverse complement strand
TATGCTGAAATCATCCGCCTGGCTGGTCGTGCCGAAATTGATGTTTTTCCCCATGGGATCGGGGAACAGCAGCTTCGGGTTGCCGCCGACCTGCTGGAACCGCTTGGTGACGTCAGCGATCAGATCGCTGTTGGCGGTACTTATGAACGCCACCTGGCCGCCCCCGAAACCGAGCCCGCTCTGGTCGGAAATGGCGGTGTTGTTGACGCTGTTGCCATAGGTTGCATACATCACGTCGCGCGCCGGGTCGGGGGACTGATAGCCCGTGCCCGGATTGGCATAGTCGGATTTGAGCCGGCTGAACACGTAATTCTGGTAGGAGAAATACCCGCCCGTTGGTGGCAGGTTCACGACCAGCAGCACCGCCTCGTTCGTGCCGAGGCGGAAATCCTGACCGACCACCGTGCCGTTTGGCAGAGTATAGCTGGAGAACTGCCCGAAATACGGGTCGATATAGCTGCCAGCGACGGGAACGAGGGGTATCACGTACGGGTCGGACGCATCGGAATTGAAGCAGGTGTGGAAGAGCGGGACGACGAATTTCTTGCAATAACTGACCGTCGTGACGAACGCCGCCCCCGCCTGAACCTGATAGCCCGCCTTGGTCAGGCCATTGAGCCACTGATGCCAGATATCGGCCCGGGCAATTCCTGGCATACACAGCGTGAGCGACAGCCCGAGGAATGTGGCCTGGCGTTTGAACGACTTCAGCATGGTGCCCCTCCGGACTGAGCCTGGCTGGCACCGGATGCGCGCGCCCGGTGCTTTGCCAAACAGGAATTTACCATGCTCCCGCATAGCTGTCACATCCCAAGATTTCGGGTTGTGACGCGCCTGTGACCGGGCGCGCCGAATGGGGGCATCGAACGGGCGCATCCGGCGGGATTTCGGTTTTGTTGGGTCACGACAGGCGCGGAAATTCCGCCCTGCCGGCGCAACCCCCGAAGGCTTGCGGCGGCGTCGCGGCCAATGGTTTTCCCGCGCGCTGCTGTCTCGGCCGCTTCCTGGTTCGCTCGCTCGGCTGCTACTCGGCCGCCATTGGGCCGCCATTGAGCCGGAAGGCTGTGGGTGACACCACTAAATTTAGGGTTTTCCACAGGTTTCTTACCCCAACCTGTTGAGGTTGCCCTCGGGATGTCTGTATATTGTGGGAAACTTGGCAGGGAGCCCACGATATGGAGTGGACTAACGAGGCCATCGCCCGGCTCAAGCAACTCTGGGCAGAAGGTCTGTCCACGGCAGAAATCGGCCGCCGCATGGGGGTCAGCAAAAACGCCATCGTCGGTAAAGCGCATCGTCTGATGTTGGAATCCCGTCCGTCGCCGATCCGGCGGGACCTGGTGGATCGGCCCCAGCGTTCGGTTCAGCCGCGTCGGGTGGTGGGTCCTACCCTGCCCTCCCTGGCGGCCCCCTTGCCACAGGCCGAGGCGACCGACCCGTTCCTGCCCGAAGTGGAGGAAGACGTCGCGCCGCCGCCGAAATCGCGCCCGGCGCCGGTTCTGGTCCCGGCCGCGCGGGGCCTGTCCGAAACGCGCCGCCATCATGCCTGCTGCTGGCCGATCGGTGAGCCGGGCACGCGCGATTTTCATTTCTGCGACGCGGAATCGCTATCCGGCAAACCCTATTGTGACGCGCATGCGGCACTGGCCTATGTGAAGGTCCGGGACCGTCGCGAAGACGCCGCCTGACCGACGCCGCCGCTTCCGGCCCGCGAAGGATAATGCGGCGCGAATAATTCGTTCGGCCATATCGCTCGATTGCAGTCCCGCCGTGCCGGGCCTAAGGTTTTGTGCCGGGCGAAGCAGCGGGGAAACATCGCCTATCCCCGGCAGAGGGAGGGGCAATGGCTGCCGGCCGTGATGAAGCCGCCGCCGCCGGGCTCGGGCCTCGTCAAGGGGCGGCACGCGCAGGCTACGGAAACACCTACCGCCGTGGATTTGTCGAAGCCGCCCGTAACCAGGGAAGGCGACGTGTTCATGGTCAACGGTGTGGTCAAATGGTTTAATCCGACGAAGGGTTATGGCTTCATTGCGCCGGAAGCGGGTGGCAAGGACATATTCGTGCACATCAGTGCCGTGCAGAAGGCGGGTATGCGCAGCCTGAACGAGGGGCAGCGTCTTGGCTTCGAGGTTGAGCAGCAGCAGAACGGCCGCACCGCCGCGGTGAACCTGGCCCGGATGGAATAGGCTGGGGCCGGGTTCGGCCGGTTCGCCCCGGGGGTATCAGGGCGGTGCGCGGCGGGATGCCCGGCAGCGACGCTGGTGCCAACCGCACAGGGACACGCGGCCGGAACAATGGGGCTGCGCATTCGGCGCAAAGCCCGGATGGTCGGGGGTATGCCCGAATGCCGGCGCGGCGCCCGCCGATTTGCCGCAGGCGCCATGCGCCGACGGCATATGGCGCCGGGGCAGGCGCCGGACGCGCGAGCGGCGCGCTGTCGACGACGGCCGATCTGGGGTGGGATCTTCGTCGCGGGATTAGGACATTTGCTGCACGTGCGTTCGCCGCGTGCTTGATCTTCCGCCCCCCCTCCTGTACCGCTCTCGATGGTCGCCGGGATGAAGCCCGGTCCATCAAATGCGGCAATGGAACGGTCTATGCAGAGCGTGATGCAGAGTGTCAGGCGGATTTCCGCGCAGGTTTCGCTGGCGGGCGTGGTGGCGGCTTTGACCTGCGCCCCGGCGATGGCGCAGCAGCCCCGCCCCTGGGAAATGGCCATGCAGCCGGCCTTCAGCCCGGTGAAGCAGCACGTGATTGCGCTGCACGACCTCGTTCTGGTGATCATCACCGCGATCACGGTGCTCGTCGCGGGTCTGCTGGCCTATGTGATGGTGCGCTTCAACACCAAGCGGAACCCCGATCCCTCGAGCGTCAGCCACAACACCGTGCTCGAAATCGCCTGGACGCTGATCCCGGTGCTGATCCTGGTCATCATCGCCATTCCGTCCTTCCGGCTGGTTTACTACGAGGATCACGCCGAGAACCCGGCGATGACCATCAAGGTGACCGGACATCAATGGTATTGGTCGTACGATTATCCCGACTATGGCGACCTGCATTTCGATAGCTACATCGTGCCGGACAAGGATCTGAAGCCTGGCCAGCCGCGGCTGCTGACCGTCGATAACCAGCTGGTGCTGCCGGTGGGCGAGAAGATCCGCATCCTGACGACCAGCGCGGATGTGATACACAGTTTCTTCATTCCGAGCCTGGGCGTGCAGCGCTACGCCATTCCCGGCCGCACCATCGAGACCTGGGTCGAGATCACCAAGCCCGGTAATTTTTACGGGGAATGCAATCAGATCTGCGGGATGAACCACAGCCGCATGCCGATCTCGATCCATGCCGTCTCGCCGACCGAATTCAAGCAATGGCTGACCGACGCCAAGGCCAAATTCGCCGAGGATGCGCCATCCGCCGGTCGGGTTCGCCTGGCCGAGGCCGTCCCATCCCCGCTTTCCTCACAGCACTGACCGCGCCGCGCTCAGGAGAAGACAATGGCCAGCGCCACCACCCATGATGCCCTTCACGGACACGACCATCACGACCACGCGCCCAGTTTCGCGCGGCGCTGGTTGTTCAGCACCAACCACAAGGATATCGGCTCGCTCTATCTGATATTCGCGGTATTCGCGGCTCTCATCGGCGGCGGGCTGTCGATGGTGATGCGGGCCCAGCTCATGTATCCTGGCCAGCACATCGTGGAAAACGGCCAATGGTGGAACACCATCGTTACCGCGCACGGCCTGATCATGATATTCTTCGTGGTCATGCCGGCCCTGATCGGTGGTTTCGGCAACTGGTTCGTGCCCCTGATGATCGGCGCGCCGGACATGGCGTTTCCGCGCCTCAATAATATCAGCTTCTGGCTGCTGGTGCCGGCGCTGGCGTTGATCTGCACGGGCCTCTCGCTCGGGGAATCGGGCTCCGGCTGGACGCTCTACCCGCCGCTGTCGAACGCGACGTTCGAGCCGGGCATCGGTATGGACCTGACGCTGTTCGCGCTCCACCTCGCGGGGATTTCCTCGCTGCTCGGCGCCATCAACTTCATCACCACCATTTTCAACATGCGCGCGCCGGGCATGACGCTGCACAAGATGCCGCTGTTCGTGTGGTCGATGCTGGTGACGGCGTTCCTGCTGTTGCTCGCGGTGCCGGTGCTGGCTGGCGCCATCACGATGCTGATCACCGACCGGAACTTCGGCACCAGCTTCTTCGATCCCGCCGGCGGCGGGGATCCGGTGCTGTTCCAGCATCTGTTCTGGTTCTTCGGGCACCCTGAGGTCTACATCATGATTTTGCCGGGCTTCGGCATCATCAGCCACGTCATCTCCACCTTCTCCAGGAAGCCGGTGTTCGGGTATCTCGGCATGGCCTACGCGATGGTGGCCATCGGCGTGGTGGGTTTCGTGGTCTGGGCGCATCACATGTTCGTGTCGGGCATCAACGTGAACACCCGGGCGTATTTCATGGCCGCGACGCTGGTGATCGCGGTGCCGACCGGCATCAAGGTGTTCTCCTGGATCGCCACCATGTGGGGTGGCTCGATCGAGATGAAGGTGCCCATGCTGTGGGCGATCGGGTTCATTTTCCTGTTCACGGTCGGCGGTGTCACCGGTGTCGTGCTCGCCAATGCCGGCATCGACCAGGTGCTGCACAACACCTACTATGTCGTGGCGCATTTCCACTATGTGCTCAGCCTTGGCGCGGTGTTCTCGATTTTCGCCGGCTGGTACTACTGGATCGGGAAAATAACCGGCAAGCCGTATCCGGAATTCTGGGGCAAGGTGCATTTCTGGGTGACCTTCATCGGTGTCAACCTGACCTTTTTCCCGATGCACTTCCTGGGGCTCGCGGGCATGCCGCGCCGCTATCCGGACTATCCGGCGGCCTTCGCCGGCTGGAACTACGTCTCGTCGATCGGGGCGTTCATCGCCGGGTTCTCGGTGCTGATTTTCGCCTATGTCGCCTTCCGCACCTTCACCAGCAAGCAGCGTGTGGCGGATAATTACTGGGGCGAGGGCGCGACCACGCTGGAATGGACGGTGTCCTCGCCGCCGCCGTTCCATACGTTCGAAGAACTGCCCCGGGTCCGCTGACGATCATGCCCCCAGCCGTGGCAGAGGCCGGTCTCGTCGGCATCGAGGGTCTGGGTGTCGGCAGCGTGCGCGACTGGTGCGCGCTGCTTAAGCCCCGCGTCGTCACCCTGGTGGTCTTTACCGGCGCGGTCGGGATGCTCGTGGCACCCGGCCATCTGCACCCGCTGCTCGCGGCCATCACGGTGCTATGCATCGCGGTGGGCGCGGGGGCCGCGGGGGCCATCAATATGTGGTATGACCGCGATATCGACGCGGTGATGCGGCGCACCGCGTCTCGCCCCATTCCGGCGGGCCGCATCGCCCCGCAGGAGGCGCTGAGCTTCGGGGTGCTGCTCGCCGGCGCGTCGGTCGTCGTTCTGGCGCTCGCGACCAATCTGGCGGCGGCCGCCATGCTGGCGGTGTCGATACTCTACTACACGATCGTCTACACGGCCTGGCTGAAGCGGCGCACGGCCCAGAATATCGTCATCGGTGGCGCGGCCGGCGCGTTTCCGCCGCTGATCGGCTGGCTCGCGGTCACCGGCCACCTGGCGCCGCTGCCGATTCTCCTGTGCGCGATCGTATTCTTCTGGACGCCGCCGCATTTCTGGGCGCTCTCGCTTTTCGCCCATGCCGATTACGCGCGCGCTGGCGTGCCGATGCTGCCGGTGACCGCCGGGGCGCGGTCGACCCGGCGGCATGTTTTTTTCTATACGGTTCTGCTCGGGTTGCTGTCGCTGGCGCCGTGGTGGCTCGGCTATGCCGGCCGGCTTTACGGCATCACCGCCGCCGCGCTCGCGGCGGTATTTCTCTACCATGCGGTGCGTGTCCTGGCCGACAGTCAGGACACGGCCGGTGTCAGCCTGACGCGCGATCTGCCGGCGAAGGCCTGCTTCAAATATTCGATTTCCTATCTGTTCATTTTGTTCACCGCGCTGGCGGTGGACCGGTTGATCGGCTGATTGCCATGCCCGAACCCCTGGATCATCTGACGCGCGCCCAGACCCAATCGGTCACGCGCGCCCGCAAGGCCCGGAACTATGCCATTCTCGCGGTGCTGGTCGGGGTCTGCGGGCTGTTTTATGCCCTCGCCATCGTCAAACTCGGCGGTCACTGAAATCCACTTGGCGGAACGACGCAAATGAGTAGCGAAACCCACGCAATGCCCAGCCTCTCCTCGGGCCTGAAGCAGCCCTACCACCTGGTCGATCCGAGCCCATGGCCGATCGTCGGGGCTTTTGGCGGGGCTTTTACCCTCGCGGGGATCGCGGTCGCCGCCCACAACCACAATTTCATCATGCTGGGTGTGGGCCTGCTGATCACGGTGTTCGTGATGATGATGTGGTGGCGCGACGTGGTGCGCGAAAGCCGCACGCCCGGCCTGCACT
>JAJXVA010000142.1 GCA_021782435.1 Pseudomonadota bacterium | reverse complement strand
CCATCATGCGTATGAACGCCGGGCATTCGGGGCTTTGTCTTCGCTGCGCGGACGCCGTGGAAAGCGGATTGGTGGGCCGCCCGGCGGCATGAACATACCCACAAAAAACCGGTTGGCCGGGCTGGCATTGGCTCTGGCAGTTCTGATCTCCGATCAACTCAGCAAAAGCTGGGTCCTGCATGGCCTCGACTTGCCGGCGCGCGGCACAATGCGTTTACTGCCTTTCCTGAATTTTACCATGGTGTGGAACCACGGTATTACATTCGGATTGCTGACTAGTCACGGTGCGTTGGCGCCATTTCTTCTGGGCGCCTTGGCGTTGGCCGTAGTCTGCGCATTAGGCTACTGGCTATGGCGGTCGAATAACTTGCTTACCTCACTACCTATCGGGGCCATTGCGGGTGGCGCCATCGGTAACGTCATCGACCGTCTGCGTTATGGTGCCGTAGTGGACTTCGTGCATGCTCACGCCTTCGGATATTCCTGGTATGTGTTCAATCTTGCCGACGCCGCCATCGTCTGCGGGGTTGGGGCCTTGATGTTTGACTCTTTTCGCCACAAGGCTGGATCGGAAGCTAATTCTGTCGGTCCAAATTGACGACCGAGTAGTCGCATCAGATAGATCCACGATCTGCAAGTCTGGCGTCTCTAACCTCAGGAACTCCCGGCAGCCCAACCGTTCTGACGAACGGTCATCTCATGATCCTCGAACCCGTCGCCCCTATTGGGCGTTTGGACCTGCCTCACCGAATACGCGGGTAAAAATTATATCCAAAGCGTGGAGGTGGAGCCGGCCATCCATGGCCTGATCTAATGCCTCAGATGCCATGCGTCCAGCCACTTCCGGGTCAGCGTCGAGGTTGGTGCGGAAATTCAAGCTATTAGGTTCGTCCAGAGACGTCCAAGTCGCCATCGCATTCCGCTGAACGATCTGGTACGCTTCCTCCCGGGAAATTCCGGCCCGGGTGAGTGCCAACAATACCTCGCCGCTATGTATCACCCCCCCGAGGCTTTCCAAGTTCGCCAGCATTCGGCGCGGATAAACGACCAAATTCTCCATCATATCCGCCAGGCGCCGTAGCGCAAAATCCAACGTGATCGTGGCATCCGGCGCAATGAACCGCTCAACCGAAGAATGGCTGATATCCCGCTCGTGCCATAATGCCACATTCTCCAACGCCGGAATGGCCGCACTCCGTATGACTCGCGCGAGGCCGGTCAAGTTCTCTGACAGGACCGGATTCCGTTTGTGTGGCATGGCGCTGCTGCCCTTTTGCCCAGGATGAAAGAACTCTTCGGCCTCTCGTACTTCGCTTCGCTGCAGATGGCGAACCTCGATCGCCAGCCGTTCGACCCCGGTTGCAACCACGGCCAGTGTGCAGAAGTACGCTGCATGCCGGTCTCGTGGTATCACCTGAGTCGACACCGGTTCTGGCGTGAGACCCAGCCGCTCCGCCACGTAAGTCTCAATCCGTGGATCGAGGTGCGCAAACGTGCCGACCGCGCCCGAAATCGCGCAGGTTGAGATTTCTGCACGCGCCATGCGCAACCTATCAAGATTTCTTGCAAATTCGGCGTAATGTCCGGCTAGCTTTAGACCAAAACTTGTCGGCTCCGCATGAATTCCATGGCTGCGCCCGATTGTCAGTGTGAATTTATGATCGAATGCGCGACGCTTCAGAGCGGACAACACCAACTCGATATCACGCAGCAGAAAATCGGTTGCCTGCATGAGTTGGACCGCTAGGGCCGTGTCCAACACATCGCTGCTGGTCAGCCCCTGATGCACAAATCGGCTATCCGCGCCTATGCCCTCGGCAAGCCAAGTGAGAAACGCGATGACGTCATGCCGCGTCTCCCGCTCAATCTCGTCGATACGCCTGATCTCAACGTCATTAATAGCCGCCAGCATCATACCGCCTTTTTCCCGAATGGCCTTGGCCGCCTTTTCGGGAATGGCACCGATCACTGCCATAGCCTCGCAGGCAAGAGCTTCGATTTCGAACCAGATACGAAACTTGTTGGCTGGCGCCCAGATCGCCGCCATATCTGAGTTCGTATAACGTGGTACCATGGTGATTTCCGTCCATTCCTGCCTGCTAAGCACCAAGGCAATGGTCTGCGCGGTAGCTTCCCGTCAATGGCCAATTCGTCGCCGGGTGCCAAAGGAGACCAGATGCGTTCGGAGCGCACCGGCATTGGTCGTTGCGCAAGCCCCGCTTGAACAGCCATCCTCTCAGCGCAGATGACAAGCCTACTTTCGACGCCGGCTCTAACGGTCCTCGGCCAGGTTCTGGCGATCGATCTGATGCTCGCCGGCGACAACGCCGTCGTGATCGGGCTTGCCGTCGTCGGCTTATCAGCGAAAGATCGCCGCCGCGCCATCGTGCTGGGCGTCGTCGCGGCGGCGTTGATCCGCTTGGCGTTGGCACTAATCGCGGTTCGCTTGCTCGCAGTTGTTGGCCTTCTGTTCACAGGAGGACTCCTTCTGCTTTGGCTATGCTGGCGGATGTATCGGGAACTACGTGTCCAGCATGCGACTGGAACCAAACCTCCGGCACATCCTCGCTCGTTACCGAGCGTCATTGCCAGGATCATACTCGCGGACATCTCCATGAGTCTTGATAACGTGCTCGCGGTGGCGGGTGCGGCACGAAATCACCCCACCATCCTGGCCTTGGGCCTTGTCGTCTCCATAGCTTTGACGGCGATCGCTGCGGATCGTCTGGCAAAACTGCTAGAGCGCTATCGCTGGATCGCGTGGATCGGACTCGCTGTCGTCCTCTACGTATCTCTGAACCTGATCTGGGACGGCGGAAGAGAGATCCTGCTGGCCATGCCGCGCGGCTGAAATCACCCGTCACACACGATCAATCGGCGATCTGTTGGCTTGGTGCGTTCTTCATCACCGCCCTCCGTCAGCACGTCGCGTTGCCACATCAGGCTCCAGTATCGCTGTCGGATCGTCGTCCAAACCCTCAACAACCGCAGGACACGGCCTGAAGAGGCAACCCAATCAACGAAAGTCAGGTCGAAGCCGTCGCAAACACCACAACAGTTGCCAGGAACAATCCAAGAGCCACCATCAAGAGAACACCTATCACCCCGGCGCCCCGATCTCTATCGAACTCTTTGGACATGCTTTATCCTCACCGGCGTTTGCCTGGAGCCTAGCATAACTCCTACAGTGCGGCCCAGCACCTACCGCCGGGATAACACTTCCGCCGGCCGGCAGAAACATTGGCACGCCGCCGTCCCGCGACGGTTCATCCCGAATGTTCAAGGGCCACCATCAGACGCAGACCCACCAGCCAATGCGTCAAGAACGCCGGTAAAACCGACGCTTTGGTTTGAATTTACCTTGACCCGCTTCGCGGCCCGATGTCTGCGAGGGGGGCGTCCAAGCTTTCGTTACCGGCCAACGCTTCAAAATCATGCCGCATCAGGCCCTGGTCCCACAAGCCGCGACTTTCCCTAAGAAACGGTGGGAGGCCGCTCGTCTGCCACCCCAGTTCGGCAACGCCCAGGTCGTCATGGTGACGCTTATACCCCGCGAGCCGATACGCCGAGCAAGTCCACGGGTGTGATGCGGTCGACGGTCTTTCAAATCGGCTCGGATCGCCATAGGGTCAGTTTTCAAAAAACGAAAAACCTGGCTGAGCAGAAACGTGCCGCCAAATTGCGAATGCCCAGGACAGAGCCCTGGGCCAGCAATCGGCGCATATCGGCAAAGAAATACACAGGCCCTGATCTTACAAAATCAAGGCGAAACCGATCTAAAACAGCCCTTCCTGCCGAAAGCTCGTCCACCGGCCATCACCGATTATCAGATGATCATGCACGGCGATATCAAAGGTTCGTGCAGCCGCGCAAATTATCCGGGTCATTTCGATATCTTCGGGCGAAGGCGTCGGATCTCCGCTGGGATGATTATGGACCAAAATCATGGCGGTTGCACTCAAATCCAACGCCTGGCGGACCACTTCCCTGGGATAGACCGGCGTATGGTTTACCGTGCCACGTGCCTGAGTGACATTGGCAAGTAACCGGTTTTTATTATCGAGAAATAGTATCCGGAATTGCTCGACCGTATCGCGCGCCATTTCCGCACGAAGATAATCGAGTAACTTGTCCCAGTTGTTCAAAATCGGCGCTTCACGCCGCTCACCGCTGGCGCGCTTTTCCAATAACCGTGCCGCCGCAGCATGTACCGTCTTCAACGCCGCCGCACCAGCCAGCCCGATACCATCAACTTTCCGCAGCGCCGCAGCATCCGCCGATATCGTGTCGGCAAATCCACCAAAACGCTCCAGCAATGCGCGGGCCATCACTTTGGTGTCACAGCGCGGCTGCGCAATGAATAGCACCAACTCGAGCAATTCATGGTCGGCTAGGGCGGTTGGCCCGGCTTCCAGCAAACGCTCACGTACCCGTCGCCGGTGCCCCTCAAGGCTCGTGGGGCTCGCGGGTGGGCATGAGCCAGGGGCAGTCGAAAGACCGGGAAGCAAGCCAGGTTCCACGAGTGCCGCCTCTGCAATCACCTTCTTCACGTGGCGTAGGGCGGTTTGTGCAAATTGTTGGGTGAAAGAGTGAATATTTCGTAGCCGGTTTCGGTGACCCCGATCATGTGCTCAAACTGCGCTGATAACGATCTGTCGCGCGTGACTGCGGTCCACCCATCCTCGAGCACTTTGACCGCCGGGCGTCCAGCATTCACCATCGGTTCGATCGTGAAAAACATTCCCGGGCGTAACACCTCGCCTTCGCCCGGCCGTCCGAAATGTAGAACATTCGGCGCCGCGTGAAAGCTTCGGCCAATCCCGTGACCGCAGAAATCCCGGACTACCGAGAAACCCTTGGCTTCGACAAAGCTTTGAATCGCGTGGCCGACATCACCAAGCGTGTTACCAGGCCGGACCTGATCGATGCCCAGCAACATCGCGTCATAGGTTACGTCCAGCAGGCGCATGGCGCGTGTGCTCGGCTGGCCAGAGACATACATCCGGCTGGAATCACCGTGCCAGCCGTTCAGTATCACCGTGACGTCGATGTTCACGACATCTCCAGGTTCCAACCGCCGCTCCCCCGGTATGCCATGACAAACGACATGGTTGATCGAAGTGCAGATCGATTTCGGAAAACCCCGATAATTCAGCGGTGCCGGTATGGCGCCATGGGCCAGGATGTACTCATGACAAATGTGATCGAGCGTACCGGTGGTAACCCCCGGTCTGACGTACGGGGTGATCATGTCCAGGGTTTCGGCCGCAAGGCGACCAGCCGCGCGCATGGCAACGAAATCTTCCGCGCCATGAAGGATTACTTTCCGTGATTCTGCCCCGCCATCCATATTCAAAGCCACTTCTGCCCTGCCTTCAAAATGAAGGTTCAACGCCGCCAGTGCAAGGGCCGCAGGATCAGCCTCCTTCTTGCCCCTGGCGGCGCAGTCGATGCCACGCTTCAATGCGCAGGTGTTGTCCCCGTTCACCCTGCTTTCCCCAACCCGCCAGACCGTTCCGGTGGTGCTGACCTCGGCCCATTCGGGAATGGCTTACCCCGAGGATTTTCTAGCCACGACCAGGCTGGACCCCGCTATGTTGCGGCGCAGCGAAGATAGCTTCGTTGACGAGTTATTCGCGAGCGCGCCAAGCCACGGCATTCCGCTGCTCAGCGCCAGTTTCCCAAGATCCTTCTGCGACGTGAATCGCGAAGCCTGGGAACTCGACCCTGATATGTTCGTCGATCCCCTGCCACCCTGGGTCAATTCAGGTAGCCACCGCGTACAGTCGGGCTTGGGGATGATTGCACGGGTGGTCACGTCGGGCGTCCCGATCTATCGGCAGAAACTCCCTTTTTCCGAGGCAGAGCGTCGGGTGCGGGACTACTGGCAGCCTTGGCACGACGCGTTGGAGCGACTGGTCACCGAGACACGGGCACGCTTCGGCGCCTGCCTGCTCGTGGATTGCCACTCTATGCCGCGAACCGAGCTGGCACCGGGAACCGCTGATTTCATCCTGGGTGACCTGTTCGGAAAAAGCTGCGGCCAGGCCATTGTCGAAGCTCTTGAACGCTTGATTCGAAGCTTGGGCTACTCGGTCCGTCGCAACGCGCCTTATGCTGGCGGGTTTATCACCCGTAATTACGGAATGCCGCGGAAAATGGCGCACGCTATGCAGATCGAACTCGCGCGCGACCTCTACATGGATGAGACGACGTTACGTAAGTCCGCCGGCTTCGCTTCGCTCCAGGCCGGGTTGGATCAAGTGCTGGCAAACGTAGCGACCGAGGCTGCAACATGGCTGCAACTCGCTAATGGATCCCCCTGACCCAGCATCATGACAGATCGGCCTTCGGCACCACCACCTTTTCGACCTAGGCTCTGTACCCATTGCGTCGACGCGGTGAGGTTTGATTCAAGCTCCTTGGGAGGGCTTGAGGCATGGCTGAGACGTTCTGGCTGAGTGACACGCAATGGGCT
>JAJXVA010000141.1 GCA_021782435.1 Pseudomonadota bacterium | reverse complement strand
GATATCACCGTTGGCCACGCCGCCGCCACCACGCGGGGTAATGCGCGGGAAACCGCCGCCTGGGCCAGCCGGCACCATATCGGCTCGCTCGTCGTGGTGACCGCGGACTACCACATGCCCCGCGCGCTGCTCGAACTGCACCGCGCCTTGCCAGGTGTGACACTGATCCCCGAGCCGGTTCGCCCGCCGGCGATGACCAATCCGGGGCAACCCCACATGCTGAAGATCCTCGTGACCGAATTCTGCAAATACATCGTCGTGCGGCTCCGTCTCGGCGGAATCGCGGCGCACAGCATCAAGGCCCACGGCTGATGTTTCTGGCCGGCTCGCTGCTGTTCCATGCTTTCATCATCCTGTCCGGAATTACCGCCGGACTCTGGGCGCACATCCTGTTGCGCGTTGCTCCCGAGAAAGTGCTTCCCTTCGGCCAGGCTTGGGCGCGGCTGGCCCTTGGCGCGCTGCGCGTGCTTTGCGGCATCAGGATCGCCTACGAAGGGCTAGAGAACATTCCGGACGGACCGGTCATCCTCGCCGCGCAGCACCAGTCTGCGCTCGACACGATGATCTGGTTCACGCGCCTGCCCAAGCCCGCCTACGTCATGAAGCAGGAACTGTCCCGCTTGCCGGTTCTCGGGCCGCTGCTCATCCCCTCGGGCCAAATCCCGCTTGACCGTGCCGGCGGCGCGAAGGCCTTGCGCGAACTCACCGAACGCGTGCGTGCCGCCGCCGCGGCCGGACGCCAGATCATCATCTTCCCCGAAGGCACCCGTGTCGCGCCAGGGACAAGGGGACATCTGCAGCCCGGCATCGTCGCGATTGCCCGCGCAACCGGCCTGCCGGTGATACCCATATCGACCGACTCGGGACTGTGCTGGGGCCGGAACGCCATCCGCAAGCACCCGGGAACGGTGCATGTGCGGGTTCATCCGCCTCTGCCACCGGGGCTTGATCGAGCGACGATGCTCGGCGCCCTCGAAAATGTGTACTATCCTTCGACACCCTGTGGATAAATCTGTGCGCAATTATCGGATGAGTCTGAGGAACTTTGTGAGTATATTTTCATAAGTTATTGTTTAAAAATGAAAATCTCCTTATGTTCTCTCGGACTCGACCATGCCCTCATCAGTGGGGATAATTGCCGGCGAAAAGCCGCCGGTTTCGGGCATGAAGGCTGAATGCCTTGCCTCGCCCGGAAGGGGCCCAACCGCCGCGAAAGCCGGAATTGGTAAAATCTTCCGTTTCCCTTATGTGAATGTCTCATGTGGTTAACCGACTTCAGCACCTTGCTCGGCTCGGCGGCAGGCAGTCCGCCGCTCGAGATCACGACGATCATCCTCGGCACCTTTATTCTTGAGGATGCCGCGACCCTGCTTGCCGCGATGCAGGTCGCCGCGGGCGCCGTATCGCTGCCGATCGCTCTGGGCTCGCTCTACGCCGGCATCGTGCTCGGCGATATCGGGCTCTACTGGCTGGGCCGCCTGTCGGGACGGCATCCCTGGGCGCATCGCCTCGTGCCGCAGCGCCGACGCGACATCGGGCGGGACTGGGTAAGCGTCCGGATCATTCCCGTCGTGCTGGTCAGCCGTTTCGTTCCGGGGCTCCGGCTGCCGACCTACACCACCTGCGGCTTCCTGCGCGCTCCCTTCCTTGCCTTCGTTGCGGCGGCGATCCTCGCGACGCTGGCCTGGACGAGTCTGCTTTTCTTCATCAGCCTGAAGCTCGGCGTGCTGATGCTGCGCTATCTCGGCCCCTGGCGCTGGGCCGGATTGGCGGTTTTCGTTCTGATCCTGATCATGATAGGCAGGATCGCTGCACGGTGGCATGCTGGCCGGATCGGAAAGGACGCCTCATGAGCGATGTCTCCCCCGCATCGAGTCTCTCGGCGGGCCCTGCGGGGCGAAGCGGCGCCAAGCCCGTATCGTTCTTCGAGTATTGGCCGGGCTTCGTGTTTTATGCCCCGGTTGCGTTGTTCTGGGCGTTTCAGACGATCCGTCATCGCAGCGTGACCCTTCCCGCACTGACCAACCCGCGAATCGAAGCCGGCGGAATTTGCGGCGAGTCGAAGAATGATATCCTCGATCTCGCCGGCCCCGAGGCCCGGCGCTGGATTGCTCCCCATGTCGGCATCACGACCCCCGCGCATCCGGGCGGCGACCTCGCCATGGCCGAGGCCGCGATGAACGAGGCGGGCCTCGCCTATCCCGTGGTCGTGAAGCCGGACATGAGTTGCAACGGTGCCGGTGTGCGCCTCGTCGAGGATGGCGCCGCCCTCGCCCGCTATCTCACCGAATTCCCGCGCGCGACCCGCCTGCAGATCCAGGCGCTGGTCCCGCATGAAGGAGAGGCCGGCATCTTCTACATCCGCGAGCCCGGCGCCGCCCGCGGCCGCATCACCTCGATCACGCTGAAATACGCCCCCGTGGTCACCGGCGATGGCCGCGCCCGCATCCGCGACCTGATCGAGGCCGACCCGCGGCTGAACGCCGTTTCGTCATTGTTGCTCGCCAAACTCGGCACCGAAGCAGCGCGCGTGCCAGCGGCTGGCGAACGCGTCCGGCTCGTCTTCGTCGGCAATCACTGCCGCGGCTCTACCTTCAAGGACGGCCGGCATCTCATCACCCAGGAACTCACCGACCGGATCGACGCGATCGCGCGCGACATCCCGGATTTCCATTTCGGCCGCTTCGACCTGCGCTACGCCTCGGCCAGCGGGCTGCGCCGCGGCGAGGGCTTCACCATCATCGAGATCAACGGCGCCGGGTCCGAAGCCACCCATATCTGGGACCCGGAAACCTCGATCGTCGAGGCCTATCGGACGCAGTTCTTCCATTATGGCGCGGCGTTCCGCATCGGCGCCGCGATGCGTGCCCGTGGCGTGCCACGTTACGGGGTACGTCGGCTGTTCCAGGCCTGGCGCCGCCAGAAGGCGCTGATGGCGCTCTACCCAGCCAACGACTGACCGCAGCGCGACTTCAGCAGGGCAGGCCGAGCGCCGCCAGCGTCGCCCGGCTGTTACGCAGGAACCCCTCCACCCCGTCGGCCATCGCCTGCCGCAAGTCCTGCTCCTGATTAGGCAGCGCCGCCTCCAACCAACCTTCGATGGTCGCGCGATCCGGCGTCGGAAGCGCTTGCCCCACCGTGGCGTCGCTCAACCAGTCGTGCTGCCGCAGCACCGCGAAGGCCCCCACCGCCGGCAGATTGAACGCACCGCCCAGCGCGGGCACCGCCAGCCCGATATTCCGGTTCCACGGGCCAGCCCCGATCTGCTCGGCAAACATCGCTGCGTTCAGCGCAACCGCCTGGCGGGTCATCGGCAGGCCAGGTGACGCAACCATCACCGCCTGGCCGGTGCCGACCAGCATGGCGACGAGTTCGGCCGGGTTATCGGCCGCAGGCGAGCGACCGGGTGGCCGGGCCACGTCGAGCAGTTCGCCGACCCGCGCGACGCCTTGCGCCAGCCTGGCAAACACAGGTTCATAGAACGACGCGTTCATCGTCGCCTCGCCCGACGCGGTCTGAAATTTCAGCGAGCGATGCGTACTTGGCACCGAAAGCCCAAGCGCGAGATCCTTGAGGGCCTGATCGCGCGCGCCCGTTGCAAGACGCCTTTCGCCGCGAACATAGATGTCGTGCCGCAACGGCCGGCCGAGCGTGAGGTCCTTGACCAGCTCGGTCATCGCAGGATCTTCGAACTCCCGCGCCAAATCGAGCGCCACCGGCGGCAGGACGAGCTCGACAAAATTATCCAGCAGATGGGGCGATCCCACGTAGCTGAACTTCGCCTCCGCGAACGCCTCGACCACATCCGCATGGAAGCAGGGGCGCCAGTTCGCATTCATGAATTCGTGCGCGAGATAGGCGCCCGGCTTGTCGGCCAGCGCGCGCAATATGGCCTGGGCCTTTTCGTCGGCGCGTTCCCCGTCCTGCCCCACCAGCCGGCGGACAATCTCGAAACCGCGCTCCGCCTGCCGGTCCGCCCGAAAGGCAAGGCGACGCCCCGCCTCACGCATGAGCCGCTGCAACCCGATCATCCCGCCCCAGCCCGGCTGGACATTGTAGCTGACATGGCAAAACCCGCCCGGCACAAGCCGTTCGGCCAGCAGACGGACGATCCCCGCGCGCACCTGATCGTCCACCCAAGTCCAGACGCCATGCAGGCTTGCCGCATCCACCGGGGCAAGGTCGGCGCCATCGAATCTCGCCAGATCGGCCTCGATGAAACGGCAATTGCCGATGCCGGCACGGGCGGCCAGATCGCGCGCCGCCGCGACATGGCCCGGATTGAAGTCAATCCCGGTCACCGTCCATCCAGGATTGGTCGCGGCAAGGACGAGTGCCGTAAAGCCCCGTCCCGACCCGATATCGAGGAAATGAAAGGACTCATCCGGAGCTGCCATGCGCGCGGCGCGGCCGGTCAGCAACGCCACGAGGGCCATGAGCCGCGGCGACTGCTCCACATAATAGCCGGGGGCATAGGCGATGTCGGTCACATATCCGCTGCCCCAACTCATGCGGCTCTCCGCGCCAAAGCGGGGTCGAGCGCCGGCAAGGCCTCGATCGATCCGGCCGCGAACATCGCCTGATCGGCCTTTCGGCCCCCGCTCATCGCTGCGGCGGGTGCGGGCAGCCACCCGGTCCAGGACAGGCGTGGCGCATCGGGGCCGCCAAGCCGTAATGACGGAACGTCAGCAGGATCCAGTACAAGATTCACGGCAAAATCCACCTCCATGCCGACATACGCCCGCACCAGCGACACAAGCTCGCGCAGCAGCGGCCGGTCGGGCAGCAGCGCCGCGAAGGCAGCGCGCGACAGCGGGCCAATGCGGATAACGAAACGTGCCTGCTGGTCATAGGCCCTGGCGCCGGCGGCGCAGTCCATACCCAGGCGGTTGAACTGGCCGGGAAGCCTGCCACGCGGCATCCGGCTCTGCTCATCAGGCCCGATCCTGAGCCATGCGCCGGCAAATTCGATGATCTCGACCGGCCGTTCCAGCCAATCGCTCAGCATCGCCTCAAGCCGGCTGGCCGAACGCGGCCAGGTTGCGAAAAAACCTGCATAATGCAGGATCGAACCCCGACCCGCCGTCAGCCGGCCGACCAGGTCCGGCGAACCATAGCCGGTCAGCGCAAGCAGCGCGCGCTCGGCCGGATCGGCCGACCCATGGTCCGCTGCCCCGGTGTGCCGCGCGACCTCGGCGGCAAGATGCGGGCGATACTTTGTTCCGGCGACCGCGAAAGCCGAGATGATGCGCTGCGAGAGAAGGTCGAAGAAGGCTGCCGTCGCCGGTGAGCGGGCGCGGTTCGCGCCGGCGACGAGTTCGGTATACCAGCGGGGCAAGGGGCTCGATGCGCCCAGCAGGCCGATGAGCCGTGTCGCAATCCGGCCTCGCGGCTCGTCGGGAGCGGGCGCCTCGGCCTCATCGATTTCGGCGGCCGGATGGCCGAGGGACAGTGGGGTGGTGAAGCGTATCGCGTCGCCAGGATCGCTTCGCCCCGAGGCCAGCCAAAGCAGCCGGACCGCAGCGCCGAAACGAAAGTGCCAGGGCTCGGCAGTCAGCCGGTCGAGCACGCCGATTGGCGTCCGCCGGCGCCGGTGGCTGTCCGCCGGTCGGTTCACAGCAGCGTCCGGTAGCCGGCGCGGGGCGGAAAGCGCTTCACCGGATCGATCCGCCCGCGCAAACGCAGGGTGGTGCGGACAAAGGAATTGATCGTGCCATGCAGCGCGAGGAACCGCTCAAGAACGGCTCCGAGCAGGAACAGCCCATTGTCGTGATACGCTTTCGACTCGAATTCGAGCGCGATATCAAGCCCGCGGCAGAAACTGCCTGCCCGGCCACCCGGCACCCGGGCCGTGCCAGGCCGCGCCGTTACCGCGACCAGCGCTTCGATCGCACCGCGCGTCTCGGCGGTGCCTGCCCGGTCGTAGAGGCGCAGCACGTCACGCAACGCAGCCGCTCCTTCGGCGCCGCCGACGACCGAAAGATGGCCGAGCGACAGGTGCGAAATCAGCCGCCACGCGCCGCGTTCGGCGAGGTCCGGCCGAAGCGTCGCGCCAGGCGGCGTCAGACAGGCGATGCCCGCGATGCCGTCATGTGGCGACAATGCCGTCAGCACGGGATGGCCGCCGCCGAACGGCAGGGCCGCCGGCAGGTCGCGGTTCAGGCACATCGCCTCGACCGAAAGCACCTTGTCGCCCGGCGCATGCGCATCGAAATCGGCGCCGAACGGCGCGATAAACGTCTCGGTACCGCCCACCGCGACCGGTGCCGGCCGCCGCGCCTCCAGATACTGACCACCCACCTCGCTGTCCTCGACCCGCCCGACGCGATAGAATGGCAACCACGGCGCGGTGTTGCCGGCAGCATCGGTTTCGGTCACCGCGGTGATTCCCCACACCTCGAAGGCACCAACCCCCCTGGCATCCGGAATCACCCGATAT
Organism: Pseudomonadota bacterium; assembly: GCA_021782435.1. GTDB lineage: Bacteria > Pseudomonadota > Alphaproteobacteria > Acetobacterales > Acetobacteraceae > JAJXVA01. Next base: position 59 of record JAJXVA010000141.1, on the reverse strand, counting down.
TCCGTCTCGGTCTGGTCGAGCCGGATCGGTTCGCAGCGCTGTGGAAAGATATTGACCAT
>JAJXVA010000140.1 GCA_021782435.1 Pseudomonadota bacterium | reverse complement strand
CGTAACGCCCTTCCAGCCCGAACCGGATCGCGGTCAGCCCCGCCACCAGCCCGATCAGCGTCAGCAGATTCGGGATCAGCTTATTGAACGAAAGTCCAGGCAGGCGCGGCCGGCTGCGTGGCAGAAATCGGCGCGGCCGTCGCCCACCCTCCATCAACCCGTCTCCGCGGCCGCCAGCATCGCAAGCACGGTCTCCCCACCCACCATCGTCTGCCCCGGCCGCACCAGCGGTGCCGTCCCCGGCGGCAGATAGACATCGACCCGGCTGCCAAACCGGATAATGCCGAACCGGTCCCCGGCCCGCACCGAATCCGCCTCCCGCGCGTCACACACAATCCGCCGCGCCACCAGCCCCGCTATCTGCACCACCGCCAGCGCCCGTCCATCCGCCAATCTCAGCGCCACCGCGTTGCGTTCATTCTCCTCCGACGCCTTGTCCAGGCTCGCATTCAGAAACCGCCCCGGTCGATACGCGATCCGGCTCACCACCCCGTCCGCGGGCATGCGCGTGACATGGACGTTGAGCACCGAAAGGAAAATCGCCACCCTTGGCAAAGGCGCCTCGCCCAGATCCAATTCGGCCGGCGGCGCCGCGTCATCGATCAGGCAGACCAGCCCATCGGCCGGTGCCACCACCACGTTGGCCGCCAGAGGTGGCACGCGTTCGGGGTCACGGAAAAAAAACAGGCAAAACAAAAACAGACCGGCACCCAGCCAGAACAGCCAATGCGCGGCCACCAGGCCCAGCAGAATCAGCACCAGGCTGGCATAAAGAAACGGTCGGCCCGCCGGATGCGGCGGCGCGGCGAGCAGTTTCCAGGTGTAATCGGTGGCCATGCTGCCTCCTTCGACGGGTGCGGTGGTTCGTGGCTTTTACGCCCTTCACCGCCTGATCGCCATGCCCGCGCCACCAGAGCGGTTTCTGTCCGCGAGGAACCGATCTAGAGCTTGCCTGCCGTAACGGTCCAACTGTCTCAATGGGGAAACCATGCGCCTTTCGATGCTGGTCTGGGATTTGCCGCTGCGCCTTTATCACGCAGCCTTGTCGGTCTTTCTCATCCTCGCCTTCGCGACCGGTCTGACCCATCACCCCCAATGGCATCTCTGGACCGGTTATGTCCTGCTGGGGCTCGGGATCTGGCGCGCGATCTGGGGTGTGGTCGGCAGTGAAACCGCCCGCTTCCCCGCTTTCCTGGTCGATCCCCTGCGGCCGCTCCGCCGCCGCGGTCCGGACGATGAGTTTGGCCACGCCGCCGCCGGCGGCTGGCTCCTGCCTCTGACGCTGCTGTGGCTCGGCGTCATTCTGCTCGGCGCGCTGCTCGGCTGGCCGGCGCATGAGGCGCTGGCCCTCGGGCTTCTGGCTATGCTGGGGTTGCATCTGGTTTTTGTCGCCGCCGCCACCGCGCGGGGCGAAGGCCCGTTGCGCGCCATCGTGACCGGCAAAAAAAAATTGCCGGCGGCCCGGCGTGCCCCCCGCCGGGCCGGGCTTGGCCCGGCCCTGCTGGCATTGGCCGTCGCGCTCGGCATCGTGACCCTGATCCTGCGCTGGCACACATGAACGGCCCGGCCAGTGTCACCCTGTTCTGCGGATCCCGCCTCGGCGCGGACCCGCGCTTCCGTCAGGCCGCGCATGATCTGGGCTTGGGTCTGGCGCGATCGGCGCGGCGTCTGGTCTATGGTGGCGGTCGTGCCGGCCTCATGGGGGTTGCCGCCGATGCCGCCCTGGCGGCGGGTGGTCAGGTTCTCGGAATCATCCCGGAATTTCTGATGCGCGCCGAACTGGCCCATACCGGCCTCAGCGAACTCGTCGTCACCCGGACGATGCATGAACGCAAAGCCCGGCTCTATGTCGAGTCGCAGGCCTTCGTCGGTCTGCCTGGGGGCATCGGCACCATGGATGAATTGATCGAGGCCATCACCTGGCGCCATCTGCGCCAACACGAAAAGCCGGTCCTGATCTGTGACATCGCCGGCAGCGCCGCGCCGTTTCTCGCCGCGATCGAGGCAGCGATCGCGCACGGCTTCACCGGCGGTGAGGTGCGCGACATGTTCGAGGTTCTGCCCTCGGTCCCGGCGGTGCTGGCGCGCCTCGACCGCTTGCCTCCCATGACGGACGGCGATGCGATTGCGCATCTCTGAATCCCGGACTATATGGCCCGGCCCACGGAGTGTAGCTCAGCCTGGTAGAGCACTGTGTTCGGGACGCAGGGGCCGGAGGTTCGAATCCTCTCACTCCGACCAGGGGCGCAACACCATCAACCGGTTTGCGCGCCCTGAGCGGAACGAGCCGTCCTGCCCCTCAGTTTGAACAGGAAGTCGCCACCGCGGCCGCAAAAGCCTTCGGGTCCGTCTGATGTAACTGACGCATGACCCCGGCCACCTGGTAGAAATTCACCACGTCGTATTGCGTCGGTTGCTTCCGCGCATCGCTCAAGGTGGTTCCGGCCGGCCAATCCTGCGCGAAGGCGGTAACCGCGAATATGCCTGCGGCGCCGTTGTCATACGACCAGAAATACCGCAGCGGCACGCCGGAAATCACCACCTGGTCCGTGTTCGGCAGCAGATAGGTGCGATAGGTCGTGGTGCTGTCGGTGTTCAGCACACTGCCGACCATGCCCGCCAACTGATATGAGGCGCGCAGCGCATAGCCGGATAGCCCGGTGCTGTCGTTCATGGCATCAATCAGCCGCCCGGCCACTTCGTCCGGCAGCGGCGTCGTGGTCGCGAAATCCGCGGCCCGAAGCAGATCGTCAAAACCTGTGCCGATGAATTCATGAGCCAGTCGATGCTGCGCGATCCCGGCCCGGATCATATCCTCGCGCGCTCGCTCATCCAGAAAACGCGGCACGGTATAGGCAACAATGCCGCCACGGTCCAGAAACCGTCCCAGCGGGCAGGCGAGACCCGCTTGGGTGCGCAATGCATAGACGTGTCCGCCATAGCGCAGCGCGAACCCACCGCCCGGCACGCCCACCGGGCGGACCGCGCCGGCTGGCAGGCGCGTATCGGATCCGTCGTTTTCCAGGTAGAAAGCCGATTTGCCACCCAGCACCACACCGCCGGCGATGCGGAAATATCCGTTCTCGCCGAACAGCGCCTGGGCAAGACCAACCGAAGGCGTCGAGATTTCCGCCGTGGGCGGTGCCACGCGCACCTGAGCGCTGGCTGCAAAGGAAAAGCAACAAGCAATCGACACGAGAAAATAAGGGCGCACGACACAACCTCCGCTTTCCGGGACCGTAGTCCCAATGAGTTGGCGTAAAGGCGAGGCGACGGCGAGAGAACAAAGCTACGCTCAGTGGGGGTTTTTCGCAATGATTTTCTTGGGAGTAACCAGAAAACTTGCATTGTCAGACAAAGCTTTTCTTGTTGGAAATATTCCGTATCGACGTTTCCGCGCGACCTTGGCATCAGCCGTTTCAGCGGTCTGTCCGTCGCTGTTCCCGGTTGGGTGGTCGGCATCTGGCTCATCGGCTACGGTCGCCGGATGAAACAGGGATCGATCAATGATCGAAGCCATCATCAGCTTGGTCAAAGCGATCCATCATCGGCCCCGGATCACGACCACATTACGCCTGACCCGTAGGCCATGACCGATCCCGTGAGGTTCCTGCGCGGCCTGTTCGCATGCGCTGTTGCCGCCGCAGACCCTGGCCAATGTCTGGCGCAGCATCTGAGCGGACTCGATCCCGGACCTCTGATTGTGCTCGGTGCCGGCAAGGCTGCGACCCAGATGGCCGCCGCCATCGAAGCGGCCTGGCCCTATCGGGTTTCAGGGCTGGTGGTCACCCGCCATGGCCATGCGCGGCCCTGCCGAAGTGTCCGCGTGTTGCAGGCGGGTCATCCGATGACGGACGAAGCGAGCCTGGCGGCCGCAAAGGCCCTGATCGCGGCCGCGCGTGACGTGCCTGAGGACGCACAGGTGGTCTTCGTCATTTCGGGTGGCGGGTCGGCTTTGATCGGGTTGCCGTTGGCACCGATGTCGATGGCCGATTACATCAGGATGCAAACCGCACTTCTGGCTTCCGGCGCGCCGATCGAGGAAATCAATTGCCTGCGCCGCCATGTGCTGGCCCTGGCGGGTGGCCGGCTTGCCCTCGCGTGTCGTGCCCGCAGGCAATTGACACTGATCCTCTCTGACGTGCCGGGCGATGCGCCGCATACCATTGCCAGCGGTCCTACCGTGCCGGATCCGACCCGCTGTGCCGAGGCGCTGGCTGTGGCGCGGCGGTGGCGCATTCCCCTGCCGGATGCGGTCGCTGTCGCGTTGCAACGAGGTGAGATGGAAACCGCCAAACCTCACGATGCACGGTTCGCCGCGTGCCATCATCGTATCATTGCCAGCGGGATGACCGCGCTTGAGCCGGCCGCCCGCGCTGCCCGCGCAGCGGGCATTGCGGCCTATATCCTGGGCGATTCCATTCAGGGTGAGGCCCGTCATGTGGCAATGGCGTTTGCCGCGATGGCGCGTCATGCGGCTACCACCGGCCAGAGCTTCGTTCCACCCTGCGTTCTGCTGTCAGGCGGAGAATTGAGCGTCACGGTGCATAATCCGGATGGCAGCGGCGGTCGAAATTCGGCGTTTCTGCTGGCGCTTGCAATCGGACTGGCTGGCGCCGATGGAATTTTTGCGCTTGCGGCGGATACGGACGGGATTGATGGCGTCGGGGCGGCCGCCGGCGCTGTCGTGCTGCCGGACACGTTGGCACGGGCCGAGGCGTGTGGCCTCGAGCCGCGCCAGATGCTCGACGACGATCGGTCGGGTGCTTTTTTTGCCCGGCTGGGGGATGATGTCATCACGGGTCCGACCGGCACCAACGTAAATGACTTCCGAGCTATCTTGCTGGTTTGAGATCCGATTGCCAGCCAGCGCCAAGCGCCTTGTAAAGAGCAACGCAATCCTTGAGGCGGGTGAAATCGGCAACGACTTCCTGGTCCGCCGCCGTATCGCGCAGGCGCTCGGCGGTCAGCACGTCGATATAGGGGGTGAGGCCGGCTGCATAGAGTCGCCCGGCTCGGGCATAGGCAGCGGCAGCGGCTGTGGCCTCGCTGCGCAGGCTGCCGGCTCGCTCAGTATCTGTGTCGTAGGTGATCAGCGCATCCTCGACTTCCTTCAACGCGCCGAGCACGGTGGCGTGGAAGGCGATGCGGCGTGCCTCGGCAATCGCACGAGCCTCGCGCAGCTTGGCGGAAAGTCGGCCACCTTCTGCGATCGGGGCCGTGAGGCTGGCGCCAGCTTCGTAGACTAGGCTTGCCGCTCTGAAGAAATCTGAGAAGTAGCTGGTCTGGGGCGCCAACATCAGCGGAATCGAGAGGTTCGGGTAGAGATTGGCGGTGGCGACGCCGATGCGGGCGGTTGCGGCGGCGTAGGCGCGTTCGGCGGCACGCACGTCGGGGCGATTAGCGATGGTTTCCGCTGGCAGGGTCAGGGGTAGGGTAGGTGGCGCGGCCAGCGTCACGCCAGGTGTCGCGAGTTCTGCATCAAGAGACGATGGGTCCTGCCCCAAGACTACGGCAACGGCGTGAATGCGGCGGGAAATTTCCGCTCGCAGGGGCGGAATGGCAGCGGTGGTGGCCTGCATCTGTGCCGCCGCTTCGGCGGTCGCAAGGGTCGTGCCCAGGCCACTGGCATAGGCGCGCCCGGCAAGATTTGCGGCCTGACGAGCCGCATTCTGCGCCTGAAGCGCGACGGCGAGACGGGCTTGGGTCGCGCGGATGGACAGATAATCGGTCGCCAGTTCGGCAATCAGGCTGACTTGCAGCGCGTCGCGATCGGCCGCGACAGATGCGGCGTCGGCCCGTGCCGCCTGCACCGCGCGGCGAATGCCGCCGAAAATATCCAGCTCCCACGAGGCATCAAAGCCCGCCGTGTAGAACCGATAATAGCCGACTCCGGGCGGCCAGGTGAGCGTGGTGGCCGAATAATTGGCGGTGCCAGTAGCGAGAGCCCCCAATTGTGGCGCCGCATCGGCACCTGCGATGGAGATGTCGGCCCTAGCCGCGAGCAGGCGCTGGCGTGCGATGGCAAGATCGTCATTATCGGCTAAGGCCTTGGCAACCAGTCGGTCTAACTCCACGTCGCGGAACTCACCCCACCAGTGGCGAAGCCGCGCGGCGGCGGCGGCCGATTCCGCTTCGCTGACCGGATCTCGGCTCCATTGCGTACGGGTGGTGGCGCGAGGGGCGTGGTAATCGGGACCAACCGTGCAGCCGGCGAGCGCGATCGCCGCGATCGGCAGCGCTAGCCAGTGTCGCGTCATAGCCTGTCCCGCAGCCAGCGCAGCAGGCGTGTGCGCAGATGATCGGGTGCGGTCGCCGCCGGACCAACCGCGATCGAGGCGGTCATGCCTGATACCAGCGTGACACCTTTTGGTACCGAGTCTATGGCTATCCTGACTGGCACGCGCTGCGCGAGACGCACCCAGGTAAACACCGGATTGACCGTCGGCAGGCCGCGTACCGTCGTGTTGTCGTCTGGATCGGCGATACCGCGGCCGATGCTTTCGACATGAAGATCGGA
>JAJXVA010000139.1 GCA_021782435.1 Pseudomonadota bacterium | reverse complement strand
CCCGAAGCCGCCGCCGCCATGATGCCCCGCGCCCCCACGCTGCGGCCCCGCCCCGATCTCTGGCACCGCCTCGATGCGGTCGGCCGCCACGCCTTTCCCTTCGTCTCCTCGCTTCTCCTGGTCCTCGTCTGGCAGGTGCCCCTCGGCCTGCCCGCACAGCCCGAAATCGCCGCCGGGCTGCTGTTCGATGTCGTGGTGTTCTGGTCCCTGCACCGTCCCCTCGCCATGCGCCCGATCGCCGTTTTCGCCCTCGGCCTGCTCGCCGATCTGCTCGGCCAGGGCCCGATCGGCGTCACCCTGCTCGCCCTGCTCGCGGTTCAGGCGGTGCTGCTGGCCTGGCGCCGCAATCTCCGCCGGCACGACTGGCTGGTGCAGGCGCTCGCCGCCCTCCTGCTCGCCCTGCTGTTCGCCGCCATCGTCTACGCGCTGTCCAGCGCGCTCGGCCTCCGCTGGCTGCCGCCGGTGCCCGCGCTGCGCCAGGTCCTGTGCGCCGCCGGCCTCTATCCGGTGGTCGCCCTCATCCTGCTACCCGCCGCGCATCGCGGCATCGCGGATCCGGAACAGGCGCTGTGAATGCGCAGGTTCCGTAACCCGCGCGAAATCCGCGCCACCTTCACCCGCCGCGCCGCCCTCATCGGGGCCGCCGAACTCGCCGGCTTCGCGCTCCTCGCCGGCCGGCTCTATCAGGTCCAGGTCCGCCAGGGGCACCATTTCGCCCGCCTCGTGCGCGGCAACCGCATCACCTCGCGCCTCATCGCCCCCAACCGTGGCCTCATCCTCGACCGGTTCGGCGTCACCCTGGCCGGCAACCGCCAGAACTGGCGCGCCCTGCTGATGGTCGAGGAAACCGCCAACGCCACCGCCACCCTCGACCGGTTCCAGCAGGTCCTCCCCCTCACCGCCGAGGAGCGCGCCCATATCGACCGCGCCATCGTCCGTCACCAGCGGTTCATCCCCGTCCTCGTCAAGGATTTCCTCGACTGGGACGAAATGGCCGCGCTCGAGGCCAACACCCCCGAGCTGCCGGGCATCGTCATCGATATCGGCACCACCCGGCTCTATCCGTTCGGCGCCGGTCTCGCCCACCAGATCGGCTATGTCGCGCCCCCCAACCCGCGCGAAGTCGCGGCGGATCCGCTTCTCGCCCTGCCCGGCATCCGCGTCGGCCGCGCCGGTATCGAGCAGGTTCACGAAGCCACGCTGCGCGGTCGTCCCGGTCAGTTGCGCCTCGAGGTCAGCCCGGTCGGCCGCGTCGTGCGCGAGCTCGACCGCCAGGACGGTATCCCCGGCCCCGACATCACCCTCACCCTCGACGCCGCCCTGCAACAATCCGTGCTCGGCCACATCGCCGACCAGAGCGCCAGCGCCGTCGTCATGGATTGCACCAACGGCGAAGTCCTCGCCATGGCCAGCAATCCCGGCTTCGACCCGACTTTGTTCGATTCCGGCGTCTCCCAGGCGCAATGGCACGCCTGGGTCACCGACCCCCGTACCCCCCTGGTCAACAAACCCTGCGCCGGGCTCTACGCGCCGGGCTCCACCTTCAAGCCCGCCGTCGCCCTGGCCGCGCTCGAGGCCGGCACCCTCCATCCCACCGACATCGTCACCTGCCCCGGCTATTACGATGTCGGCAATGCCCGCTTCCATTGCTGGAAAAAAGGCGGCCACGGACCGCTCAACCTGCGCGGCGCCATCGCCCAATCCTGTGACGTCTTCTTCTACGAAACCGCCCGCCGGGCCGGCATGGACCACATCGCCGCCCTCGCCCACACCCTGGGCCTCGGCGTCAAACTGCCGATCGAGCAGCCCAACGTGCCGGCCGGTCTCATCCCAACGCCCGAATGGCGTCGCCGCCACGGCCATCACTGGAACCTCGGAGACACCATCGTCGCCGGCATCGGCCAGGGCTATATCCAGGTCACGCCCCTCCAACTCGCCACCTATGTCGCGCGTATCGCGTCCGGCCGCGCCATCCAGCCGCATCTCACCCGCGCCATCGGCCCCACCATGCAGCCAGGCGCAGCCGCGACCGACTGGCCGGCGCTGCCCACCTCCGATACGTTCCTCAAGGAAATCCGCGCCGGCATGTGGTCGGTGGTCAATCAGCCAGGCGGCACCGCGCCCCTCGCCCGGCTCGACCTGCCGGGCGTCACCATGGCCGGCAAAACCGGCTCCGCCCAGGTCCGCCGGGTCTCGCGCTGGGTGCGCGAACACACCAATTTCGACTCCGCCAACCTGCCCTGGCAATTCCGCCCGCACGCCCTGTTCATCGCCTTCGCGCCCTACGATGCCCCGCGCTACGCCCTCGGCCTCGTCATCGAGCACGGCAATGAGGGCCCGCAAACCGCGGCCCCCATCGCGCGCGCCATCATGACCGACACCCTGACGCGCGACCCCGCGAACCGTCCCCCCTCACGCCTCGCCGCCAACATCCCGCCATGAGTGAAGCCACCCGCCTCATCGCCCGCCCGCCCGGCGGCATCATCGGCAAAATCCTCGCCATCAACTGGCTGTTCGTCTTCCTCCTCTGCGCGCTGGCCGCCTGCGGCTATGTCGCGCTCTATTCCGCCGGGCTCGGGCCCGAAAAATACGCCAACCGCCAGGCCCTGCGCTTCGCCGCCGGCCTCATCCTCATGCTCGGCCTCGCGCTCGTCGATCTCGACCGGATCCGCCGCGCCGCCTGGTATATCTACGCGGGCGCGCTCGCCCTGCTCGTCCTCGTCGCCCGCTTCGGCCATGTCGGCAAGGGCGCGCAGCGCTGGCTGGTGCTCGGCCCGCTCCAGCTTCAGCCCAGCGAGCTGATGAAAATCGCCCTCGTCGTCGCCCTCGCCGCCTGGTTCAGCCGCGCCGACTGGGAGCGCGCCGGCAAGCCCCTGTTCCTGCTGCCGCCGGTTCTCGCCATCCTCGCCCCGGTGCTGCTCATCCTCAAGGAACCCAATCTCGGCACCGCCGTCATCACCCTCGTGGTCGGCGCCTCGGTGCTGCTCGCCGCCGGGGTCCGCCTCTGGATTTTCCTCCTCGCCGCCCTCACCGCCGCCGCCGCCGCGCCCATCGCCTACGCCCATCTCCACACCTATCAGCGCAACCGTATCCTCACCTTCCTCCACCCCGAGCGCGATCCCCTCGGCACCGGCTACAACATCCTGCAATCGCGCATCGCCCTCGGCTCCGGCGGCCTCTGGGGCGAAGGCTTCCTGCACGGCACCCAGGGCGTGCTCGCCTATCTCCCCGAACGCCAGACCGATTTCATCTTCACCATGTGGGCCGAACAATTCGGCTTCGTCGGCGGCGCCGCCCTGCTGCTGCTGCTGCTCACCGTCGTCGCCGCCACCTTCGCCATCGCCCTCGGCTGCCGCAACCAGTTCGGCCGCCTGCTGGCGCTCGGCATCGCGGTCAATTTCTCGCTCTATGTCTTCGTCAACATCGCCATGGTGATGGGCGCGATCCCGGTCGGCGGCGTGCCGCTGCCGCTGATCAGCCATGGCGGCTCGGCCCTCCTCACCGTCATGTTCGGCTTCGGCCTCGTCATGAACGTCCACGTCCACCGCGACGACCCGCTCGACCCGCCGCTGATCTGACGCCCCCCGCCGCCACGCGCGGGCTTCGCGGCATCCGCGCGCCGCCCATCCCTGGGGTCGATGCCCGGCCTCACCCTCACCGCCATCCCGCGGGCCATCCCGCGGGCCATCCCGCAAGCCACCTCGCGGGTCACCTCGCGGGCCACCTCGGGGCGCTAACTCGGTGGATCCCGGCGCAAAAAAATCGCCGCCAGCGCGTAGTCGGCCACCGCCCCGCCCGAAGCCTCGAACCGCCGCAGCACCCGCCGCAACGTGCCCGGCGTCATCGGCACATGACCGGCCCTGGGCACCGCCGCCCCCACGCCGCGTAAGCTCACCAGAAATCCCACCCCGCTATCGTGGCGCAGCCTGACCCGGGTCCGATGCACCATCACCCGCCCCCGCCAACCGTCAACCAACGCGTCGACCGCGGCGAAGTCCGGCATCGGCGCCACCACCCCCTCGGCCGCGCAGGCCGCCCGCCAGCCCGCCAAACTCTCCGCCTCCGGCACACTCAGCGCGAGCCACCCGCCCGGATGCAGCAGCCGGCCCAACCCCGCCACACTCCGCGCCGGCGCCTCGAACCACTGCGCCGCCATACCCCCCACCACCAGGTCGAACCCGCCGGTCACACAGGGCGCCTCGGCGTCCATCACCGCATAGGCCCAGGCCGCCCCCATCCGCGCCCGGCACGCGGCCACCATCGCCGGCGCCATATCGCTCGCCACCCCGCCCAGGCCGGGCAGCGCCGCCGCCAGCCGCGCCGTCAGCATCCCGGTGCCGCAGCCAATTTCCAGCATCCGGCAATTTTCCGGCAAACCCAGCGCCAAAACCCCCGAGGCCAGCCAGTCCGCCGCCCGCGCCTGCAACGCCGCATGCGCGTCATACCCCGCCGCCGCCCCGTCGAACGAGGCGGCAATCGCCCGCTTGCGCGCGCTCATGCCCGCGCCGCGAAGGCCGCAATCCGCGCAGCACACCAGTGCGGCGCGCTCAGCGGCAGGCAATGCCCGCCCGCCTGCCAATCCGGCGCGCCCCCGGCCAGCGCCGCCGTCGCCCGGCTCAGCGCCACGCTCACCAACCCGTCATCCGGCGCCGCCAGGCACAGCACCGGCACGCGCAGCCGCGCCAGCTCCGCCCGCATGTCCCACGTCGCCAGCTCCGCCAGTCCCGCCGCCAACCGCCCGGCCTCCGCCACCGGCAATCCCTCCGGCGCGCCGATCCGCGCCCGGAACGCCGCCACCACCGCCTCCGGCTCCGTCGCGCAACGCGCCCGCATCCGCGCCAGCACCCGCGGCGCCACGCCATCCGGCCAGTCCACCGCCGCGGTCAACCGCGCGAACCCATTGATCAGCACCAATCCCCGCAACCGCCCCGCGGCATGCCGCAGCAGCCACAACCCGCCCAGCGAATGCCCAACCCCGATCGCCCCCGCCGGCACCGCGGCCGCGTCCTCACCGGGCGCAAAAACACGCGCGGGGCAGGGCAGGGCGTCCCGCATCGCCGCGAACACGGCCCCGTCGAAACTCCAGCCGGGCACCAGGGCCAGGTCCGGCCCGACCGGACCCCCCGGCGCCCGCCGCACCGATCCGTCGCGCGCAACGCCCCCGCGCCCTGGGCAATTATCCGCAATCATCGCCATCGGCCCGCGCGCGACGATGTCATCGAGGTTTTCGGGGGCTCTTTGTTCAGAACAGACCCGGCTGCCTAGAAAACGATCGTCTTGCTGCCATTCAATATCACCCGGTCCTCGATGAACGCCCGCACTGCCTGCGCCAGCACCCGCCGCTCGATATCGCGTCCCTTGCGCACCAGGTCCTCGGCGCTGTCCGCGTGCGTCACCCGCTCCACGTCCTGCTCGATGATCGGCCCCTCATCGAGGTCGCTGGTCACGAAATGCGCCGTCGCGCCAATCAGCTTCACCCCGCGCGCATGCGCCTGGTGGTAGGGTTTCGCGCCCTTGAACCCCGGCAGGAACGAGTGGTGGATATTGATGCACCGGCCGGCAAGCTTCGCCGCCAACCCCTCGCTTAGCACCTGCATGTAGCGCGCCAGCACCGCCAGTTCCGCGCCACTGTCCTGGAACAGGCGCCAGATCTCCATCTCCTGCTCCAGCTTGGTCGCCTTGCTCACCGGCAGGTAATGAAACGGCACATCGCCGAACTCCACCTGGTCATAGGTCGCGCGCGGATGATTGGCGACGATCGCCACCGGGTCGATCGCCAGTTCGCCGATCCGGTGCCGATAGAGCAGATCCACCAGGCAATGGTCCTGCCGGCTCACCAGCAGCATTACCCGCCGCCGCACCGCCCGGTCGTGGATATGCCAGGTCATGCCGAACCGCCCGCCGATCCCGTCCATCCGCGCCGCGAAGGGGGTCGGGTCGGGGTCGCCATTCAGCGTCTGAAACACCACCCGCATGAAAAACATCCCGCTCGGCGTGTCATCGAATTGCTGCGCCTCCGTGATGTTGCCGCCGGCCGCGAACAGCCCCGCCGCCACCGCGGCCACGATCCCGGGCTGGTTCGGGCAGCGAAGCGTCAGCGTATAGGCGGGCAATGGCTCGGTCATGGCGGATGCCATAGCCAGGCCTCGCGCGCATGACCAGCCGTCACGCGCCGGCGCGGGCGCGCGCCTGCCGCGAAAACCGGTCAGTCAGGGCGGGATCTTGTCGCCACCCCCGCCGAACCCCGCCCGGAGCCGGGGCGCCGCCGCCCCGGTTCCGCCCTCCCCGCCTCACTCCAGCCCATCCGCCGCCGCCGCCGCGCCGAACCGCCCGAAATGCAGCGCGAGCGTTGGCAGCAGCAGCAGGTTCAGCAGCATCGAGGTCACCAGCCCGCCGAGAATGACCAGCGCCATCGGCCCCTCGATTTCGTGGCCCGGTGCGTGCAGCCCGATCACCAGCGGCAGCAGGCCCAGCCCGGTCACCAGGGTCGTCATCAGCACCGCGCCCAGCCGGTCGCGCGCCGCTTCC
>JAJXVA010000138.1 GCA_021782435.1 Pseudomonadota bacterium | reverse complement strand
CTCGCCGCCCGCCTCATCGCGTGGCCCACGCCCCCGCCGCGAAAAAGCGCGGCGCCGGCGCCCCTGGTTTCGCGCGCCCATTCCGTTCCGGTATCGTAATAAATAGGGCGCGCGGTCAGCCCGCCCCCGCCGCCGTGTTCAGCCCCGCATCCCGCCACAGCACCGCCACCAGCCCGAGGCTCGCCGCGCCGAACCCCATCAGCACCAGTGGCGGCGTGGCTCCGAGCGCGGTCAGCCCCGCCAGCACACAGGACGCCCCGACCATCGCCCCCGCGTTCAGCACATTGTTCGCCGCCACCAGCCGTGCCCTGGCCCGGCGTGGCGCCGCCCATTGCAGCCGCGCATAGAGCGGCACCGAATAAGTGCCGCCGGCGCCCGCCACCAGGGCCAGCAGCGCCAGCAATGCCCACCCGCGCGGCGCCGTCAGCAGCGCGCCCAGGCTGGTCAGCCCCGTCGCCGGGTTAATGGTTGCCGCGAGGCCCGCAAATCCCAGCGTCGCCGCCCCCATCACCGCGAGGCTCGTCGCCGCCATCCGCCCCCCCGAAGCTGGCCGCGCGCGCAGCCGCCCCGCCAGCGCCGACCCCGCGCCGATGCCCACCGTGAACGCCCCCAGCATCACCGCCGCCACCCCGCTATCGGCACCGAACACCTGGCGCCCCAACAGCGGAAATTCGCTGAGGAACACCAACCCCAGGGCCCAGAACCAGCTGATCGCGAGCGCGCTCCGCCACGCCGCGCGCGCCCCGCGCGCGGTCGCCAGCAAGTCCCGCAAGGCCCTGACCGGGTGCCAGGCGAGCGCAAGGTCCGGCGCCGCCGCCGGGCGCCCCGGCACCAGACCGGCCGCGGCCAGGCCAATGCCGCCGGCCGCCACCAGCAACCCCGCCACCATTGCGGGCCCGCCCACCCGCGGCGTCACCCAGGCCCCGATCTGGGTTCCCGCCAGAATCGCGAAAAACGTCCCCGCCTCGGTCAGGCCGTTGCCGCGCAGCAATTCGTCCTCGGCCAGCAATTCCGGCAGCAGCCCGTATTTCAGCGGCCCGAAAAACGTCGCCTGCACCCCCAGCAGAAACAGCAAGCCCAGCAGCGCCAGTTCCGCCCGCGCCAGCAGGGCCGCGGCAAACCCCAGCATCAGGGCCAGTTCGGTCAGCTTGGTCAGCCGCAGCAGGCGGGTCTTGCTGTCGCGGTCCGAAATCCCCCCCGCCAAAGCGCCGAACAGCGCATAAGGCGCCACGAACGACGCGGCCGAGGCCGGCACCAGCCAGCCCCGCCCCGACCCGCCATACAGCACCAGCATCGCAAGCGCCGTCTTGGCCAGATTGTCATTGAACGCGCCCAGGCTCTGCGCCACGAACAGCGGCAGAAAGCGGCGGCGCCGCAACAGGCTGGCCACCGCGCGGGTCAGCGTCCGCGCTGCAACCGCATCAGCACCACGCCGAACCCGCAGGCCAGCGCCGTCACCACCACCAGCGTCAGCCGCAGCCGCCACGCCTCCGCCGCCGCCTCGCGCGCAAACCTTGCTTCCATCACCGGCCGTTCCGCCGCCACCCGCGCCGCCATCGGCCCGGACCCGTCCAAAATCGCGGGCGCGCTATCGCCCAGCGCCTCCCGGTATTGCGGCCACGCCGTCGCCGGCAGCGCCGGCAGTTTCGCCATCACCCGCTCGATCGCCAGCGCCCGCTGATAGGGCAGGGGGGCGGCGTAGGTGGCAAACAGGCCGGCCAATCCCACCACCATGATCGCCGCCAGCAGAAACCCGATCCAGTCGCCGCTCGTCCTGCCCGGCTCGCTCATGGTCTTCCTCACCTTCGGTCACGTTTCATCGCGCATCGGCCACGCCTTTGCCATAGTCCCAAATTATCGCGGTCTCGGAGCCGAGCCGTTGGAGGTGCCGATGAACTTCCCAACCCTGCGTCGCCTGGCCCTGGCCCAGGGCCTGCTCCTGACCGATCGACCCGACCCCGCCACCCGGCCGCCGGCCGGGATCCGGCCCCCGTCACCTGGCAAGCCGGCCGAGTCGCCAAGCTGGTATGGCGGCCTTCCCCAACCCGACGACACCTGCCCCAGTTGACGCCGCAACGCCTCGGGTGAAACAAGACGTGCGGTGGCGCCTCGCTGCTGTCCCGCCCACCCGAAAGGAGCCATGGCCGCCCCGTCAGCCAGCGTCGCCACGGCCCAACCCGCTGTGGACCCCGATCTTCCGACCCTCGATGCCTACCAACTCGAGGATCACATCGGTTTCCTGCTGCGCCGGGCGTTTCAGCGTCATGCCGCCATCTTCGCCGAGGGCTTCGCCACCTCGGGTCTCACCCCCACCCAATTCGCCGCCCTGGTCAAAACCGTGCAGTCGCGCAAGGTCACCCAGAACCTGCTCGGCCGCCTCACCGCCATGGATCCGGCCACCATCCAGGGCGTGGTTCGCCGCCTGATCGAGCGCGGCCTGATCACGCGTGAGGATGACCCGCTCGACCGTCGCGCCGCCGTCCTGGTGCCCACCGAGGCCGCCTTCGCACTGATCGCGGCAACCCTGCCGACCATCGCCGCCGTTCAGGAAGCCACCCTCGCCACCCTGTCCATGGCCGAGCGGCAAACCCTCAAGCGCCTGCTGTTGGCGATCGGCTGAAACCGCCCGCCCCGGCCATCCGCGCCCCGAACCGCCGCTGGCGCGCCCTGGTGGATTCGAACCACCGACCCACAGCTTAGAAGGCTGTTGCTCTATCCGACTGAGCTAAGGGCGCGCGGCGGTTCGCCGGTCAGTGGGTCCAGTTTTCCCGGCGTCCGAACCGAAAATTGTCGGCATAGGATTTCGCCACGATCTTTCGTGTGGTCCCGGGCTCCACCTCATAGGTCAGACCCTGGGCCTCGGCGTAGCGCACCGCTTCCTGCTGTGTCGCGAAGGTCAGACGCAGCTGGGTTGGCGTATCGGCGCCGCCGATCCAGCCCATCAGGGCATCGGGCGCGCGTCGGTGGGTATTCGGGTATTCCAGCACCCAGTGCCCGGTATTCCCCCGGCCGGACTGCATGGCCGATTTCGCCGGCTGAAAGATACGCACATGCGGTGCCACGGCAACTCTCCTCAGTGGCCAGATTGTGGTCGGGGCGAAAGGATTCGAACCTTCGGCCCTTGCGTCCCAAACGCAATGCTCTACCAGGCTGAGCTACGCCCCGACGCCCCCGATATGCGGCAATTCGTCGGGAAATGCCAGATCACGCCACCCCCCGGCATCGCCGCGTCAGCCTTTCGGCAGCCCGCTCACCTTGTCGCCGACATCGATGTTCAGCTTGGCGGTGATGCCGCCCTGCAATTCCAGGGTGTAGCGCACCGGCCCGTCGCTATCCACGATCGCCTCGGATTCCGGCACCGTGTTCTCCGCGATGTGATGGATCGTGCCATCCTCGGAAATGAACACCATGTCTTCGGGCACTGGGCAGTTCCGCATCCACATCTGCGACTCCTCGCTATGCCCCCAGTCGAACAACATGCCGCCATTGGCCGGAATGTCGGTGCGGAACATTTCGCCCACTTCCTGCTGGCGTGCCGTCAAGGCCTGTTCCACGTTGAACCGGTGGGCTTTGCCATCGGCGCCGGTTATGGTCAGCACCACCGTGGGCAGATTCGGCTGCGGGCCTGTAATCGGGGATCCCACCGGCCCGTCCGTCACCCCTGGTGCGGCGGCCAGGGCCGGCAGCGAAACACAAAGGGCAGCGGCAAGCATGAAGCCGTATCTGACGGCGGTCCGGGCCATGGGCAGTCTCCTCGTTCTCGGCGCCAGCGCGCCATCCGCCGCAATGTCTAGTGCGGATCGTTTCCCGGGGAAATCACCCGAACACGATGGGGCCTCGCCCTCCCGCGGCATAGCGGTGCCGGCGCGCCCCGCGTGCTGACCGCGCTGCGTCTGGCGGGTCTGCTCGCGGTCGCGTGGCTCGGTCGGGAAGCCTGCCGCCGCCTGCGCCTGCCCGGTCCGGTCGGGCTCACCCTCTCTGGCGCCGCGCTCGCGCTCGGCGGTCTGTCGCCGCAAACCTGGCTGCCACATGGCGGGCTTTACACGATCCTGCTGCCCCCCCTGGTGTTCGAGGCGGCGATCCTGCTCGATCTCACCGTGCTGTGGCCGGATCGCTGGCTCCTGTTCACCCTCGCGGTGCCAGGGGTCGCCTTCACCATGGCGTTGATCGGCGGGGTCCTGTGGCGCGGCTTCGGCTGGACCCCGGAGGCCGCTTTTCTGTTCGGCGCCCTGATCTCCGCCACCGATCCGGTGGCGGTCATCGCGCTGTTCCGCACGCTGCGCGTCGCTCCGCGCCTGGCGCAGTTGATCGAGGCGGAAAGCCTGTTCAACGATGCCACCGCGGCCATCCTGTTCACGCTGGCGCTCGCCGTCGCCGCCGGCGCGAGGCCCGGTCTCGCGGCGCTGCCCCCACGCATCGCCGTCACGCTCGGCGCCAGCCTGCTCGTCGGGCTCGGTCTCGGCTGCGTTGCCAGCCATCTGCCGCGCCGTCTGTGGCGCGGTGCCGGGTTTCCGCTCAGCCTCGTCCTCGCCTACGCGGTCTTTCTCGGTGCCCAGGCGCTGCACGGCTCGGGGGTATTGGCCAGCCTGCTGGCTGGGGGCTGGCTCGCCCGCGCCGGCATCCCGGCCGCCAATCCCCGCCTGCGCCGCCTCTGGGACAAAACCGGGGCTCTCGCCAATGCCGCCATTTTCCTCATCCTCGGTGGTTTGGTGGCGGCGCATTGGCGGCTCGCCGCCGATCCGGCCGGTTGGCTCGCCATGGCGGTCACGCTGCTCGCCCGGGCCATGCTGGTCTATCCCGTCTGCGCCATCGCCGCCCGAATGGGCGAAAGCCTGTCCCGGGCCGCCGGCCACGTCCTGGTCTGGGGTGGCATGCGGGGCGCGCTGGCGCTGTCGCTCGCCCTGGCCGTTCCGTCCAACCTGCCGGGCCGCGACGCGACCCTCTCGGCCACGTTGGTCGCGGTTTTGTTCTCGGTGTTCGGTCAGGGTCTCAGCCTGGGCCGGCTGGTTCGTCGGCATCTCGCCCCCCCACTCCTGCCATGACCGCCAGCATCCAAACCCGAATCGCGGCCGATGGCGGCGTGCTCTACCTCATCGCCTTCGCGCCCGATCACCTCCCGCCCGTCCGCCCGCGCGACCTGGCCGCCTGCTGGGATGCGGCGCACGCCCATGCCGCCCTGGGACGTGCCGGTCCCACACGGCATTTCCACTTCGCCGGCCGGCATGGTCCGATCGAACTCACCCTGACCGACGCCGATGCCTTGGCCTGGGCGGCGGCGGTGGAGGCGCGCGCGGCGCTCGCCACCCCCTATGGGCTCGCCCTCTGCCTGCGCCTGCTGGCCTTGATCGGCCTGCTTTCGCGGTCCGCCGCTTCGCGGGCGGAGTGCCGGCTGCACCGCGGAGACGCAATGCTCTCGCGCCGGTTGCTCGGTGCCGCCGCCCGGCTGCCGCTCGGTCCCGACGGGCAGTTTTCATCGGATCCGCCGCCCTGACAGCCATTCCCCCGGCACAGGGCGGGCCGACCGCTTGCCGGTAATCCCCGTCCATGCCATCCCCGGGTCCGATCGACGGAGGTCCAGTGAATGCCGCGCCTCTCCCCTGCCTGGCTGCTGTGGCTCCTGCCGCTGGCGGCCTGCGCCTTCCCGATGGGCAAGTCCGGCCCGCAACCCAGTCAGGAGGCGGTGGCGGCCTGCCGCAAGCGCGCCAACCACGCGTTCCTCGCCCAGAATAACGGCATCCTCTATCAGCAGGACCGCTATCAGGCGGTCACCAGGGATTCTCCCTATTCCGCCACGGGCCTGCCATTTCCCAATTACAGCGGCCTCAGCCGCGAGCATGAATACGACCAGGACGTCGACAACTGCCTGAACGGCGGTGAAGGCGTCGGCATCATCGGGGACAGTCCGTCGCCGCCCACCAAGGGCGACGCCGCCCCCGTTCCCTGATCCACAACCCGTTCAAACCACGAAAGCCCATCGCATGAGCCGCATCACCCGCACCGACGCCGACCCGATTCTCGCCCGCGCCGTCGAGTACCATAACTTTGTCTACACCTCCGGTGTTGTGCCCAAGAACCCGGAGGCGGATATTGACGCCCAGACCGCCGATGTCCTGGCACAGATCGACGATCTGCTCGAGACCCACGGCACCGACAAAACCCGTCTGCTGCAAGCCCAGATCTGGCTGCGCGACATGGCGGATCGCGGAGCCATGAATGCGGTCTGGTCCGCCTGGCTGCCGGAGGGTCTCGCCCCCGCGCGGGCCTGCGTCGAGGCCAGGCTGGCGGATCCGCGCTGGCGGGTCGAAATCATGATCACCGCCTGCCGCTGACGCAGGCTGAACATGCCAGGGGTTCCGCCTCTGGCATGGCCTTGCGCCAGGGGTTTGACGGCGCTCCAAGACATCGGAAGCGACGCGAAAAAAACGTGCACCACGCGTTTGCGTCGCCTCCCGGCCAACCCACGGTGTCTGACAGCGCCGGTTTTTAGGTCGGAAGCGCCGCGCGGCGCTTCCGGTTCCTGCCGGCAACCCTAGAGC
>JAJXVA010000137.1 GCA_021782435.1 Pseudomonadota bacterium | reverse complement strand
GCTGCGTCTACCATTCCACCACGCCCGCAAGGCCGGCACTGCCCCATATCGCCGAAAGCGCGTTTGGCCAATAACGCCCGCACCGATCGACCCCCGCGCCGATGCGGGCGGGCGCGCCGATGCGGGCGGGCGCGCCCGGGCGGGTAGTGCTTCGGCGTCTTTGGCGCGGCCTTTGGTATGCGTGCCATCCCTTGACCGCAAGGCGGTGGGCTGGAATGAAGGGGCGCACCCACGGTCCGGTGGCAGAGTGGTGATGCAGCGGACTGCAAATCCGCGAATGCCGGTTCAATTCCGGCCCGGACCTCCAGCTTTCCGCCCGGCCGGGATGCGGCGGGCACGTTTCGCGGGCGTGGTGGAATGGTAGACGCGCCGGACTCAAAATCCGGTTCTGGCAACAGAGTGTCGGTTCAAGTCCGACCGCCCGCACCACCTGGGCCGATCCTGCCGGGATCGGGTCCTTCGCCCAGGTGATACGTGATTTCGGTGATACGTGATTTCGGTGATACTTGATTTCGTCGGGGCTAGCCGGTAATGCCCGCGCTCCGAGCGGGTTGGCCCGCGCGTGGGTTCAGGAAGGATGATCGCATGTCTCGCCGCTGCCAGGTCACGGGCAAAGGTGTGCTGACCGGCAATAACGTCAGCCACGCCAACAACAAGACGCGCCGCCGGTTCCTGCCCAATATCCAGTCCGCGACGCTGATGTCCGAGGCGCTGGGCCAGAAGATCAGCCTTCGGGTATCCACCCGGGCCCTGCGCACGGTGGAGAGCAAGGGTGGGTTGGACGCGTTTCTGATGGGCACCCCGGCCCGCAAACTGCCGCCGGAGGCGCTGAGCCTGAAGCGCCGGATCACGCGCGCGCGCGCCATCAAGGCCTGAAGGCGGCGGGGCTCCTGGCCGGAGCCCCCTGAAGGCGCCGGGCTGAGCGCTGGGCTGGTAGGCTCCGGACTGGTGGGCGCCGCAGCCCTGGTGGCCGGACGCGCCCCGAACGGGAGCCCGACCGGACAGGGATTTCAGCCGGCGCCGGCCTCACGCAGAACATCCCGCACCGCGGCGTCCGGTACGTCGCGCCGGGTGCAGGCGGCGCCGATATCGGTGGCAAGCACGAAATTCAGTTTGCCGCCCCGCATTTTTTTATCGAATCCGAATCGACTAATCAGGGCCTCGGCATCGAGTGCGCGGCCGAGACCGCGGAGTCCGACCGGCAGGCCGACCGCCGCCAGATGGGCTTCGATTCGCGCCGGCAACCCGGGCGGGCACAGGCCAAGCCGGGCCGACAGGCGGAACGCGAGGCCGAGACCCACCGCCACCGCCTCACCATGCAGCAAGGTGCCGTAGCCCAGTTCGGCTTCCAGGGCGTGGCCGAACGTATGGCCGAGGTTCAGCAGCGCCCGGCCGCCTTCGGCACGGAGTTCGGTTTCGTCATCGGCGACCACCTGCGCCTTGAACGCGACCGCGCGGGCGATGGCGGTGCGCAGGCCCGCCGCATCTCCGGCCAGGGCGGCTTCGGCATGGCGCTCGCACCAGGTGAAAAATCCGGCATCGCCGATCAGCGCGGCTTTCACGATCTCGGCGTAGCCGGCGCGTAATTCCCGGACCGGCAGGGTGGCCAGAACATCGGTGTCGGCGAGCACCGCGATGGGCTGGTGGAAGGCGCCGACGAGGTTTTTGCCGTGCGCGGTGTTGACCCCGGTTTTGCCGCCGACGCTGCTGTCGACCTGGGCGAGCAGGGTGGTGGGCACCTGCACGAAAGGCAGGCCACGCAGGCAGGTGGCGGCGGCGAACCCGGCGAGGTCTCCCACTACACCGCCGCCGAAGGCCAGCACCGTGGTGGCGCGGTCCACCCCCGCCGACAGCAGATCGGACACCAGGGTGGCGTATCGGTCGAGGGATTTGCTGGCTTCGCCCGGGGCCACCGGAAGCTCGGTGAGGATCGCGATTTCGGCTTCGGCCAGGCCCTGGCGCAGGGCCGCGCCGTGGCGCGCGAGCACGGTGGCATCGGCCACCAGCGCAACGAGCCGGCTGGGCAGCACTGGCGCGAGCAAGCCACCGGCGCGCGCCAGCACCTGCCCGCCAATGGTGACCTGGTAGCTGCGATCGGCGAGGCTGACAGGAACATTTACCGGCGCCTGATACGCCAGGATCGCATCCAACACGCGCGCGGTGGTCCTTTCCTGACTGGAATCGTCACAATCGACGATGATATCGGCCTCGGCATAGATCGGGTGCCGCAGCCGCACCAGCTGCGCCAGTATTTCCGCCGGATCACCCGCCGCCAATAGCGGCCGATGGGTGCGGCCGGCCGTACGTCGCAGTAATGTCGGCAAATCGCAGCGCAGCCAGACGGAAATGGCCCCCGATGCCCGGATGGCGGCGCGGGTGCGCGCATCCATGAAGGCGCCGCCGCCAGTGGCGAGCACCACCGGACCGGTTTCGAGCAGGCGCGCGATGACGCGCCGCTCGCCGTCGCGAAAGCTGGCCTCGCCGTGGCTCGCGAACAGATCGGCGATGCTGCACCCGGCGGCGGCTTCCACTTCGTGGTCGGAATCGCGGAATGGCAGCTCGAGTTCCGCGGCCAGCCGGCGGCCGATGGCGGATTTTCCCGCACCCATGAGGCCGACGAGAACGATGCCGCCCCGCCTGCCGCCCGGCTCGCCACTTCCCTCGGCACAGCTTTGGCGGTTGCGCAACATCGGTCCCGAAGCTACAGCAACCGCGACGGGTGGGAAGAGGCCGCGCCGACGACGCCGCACACCCCACCGCGCGTGCCCTGATACGCCCCACCGGATGATTGCCGCCATGCGCCTTGCGTTTCTCGTCGTCGTGCTGCTGGCCGTGCTCGCGGGGCTGGGCGGCTTCGTCTATCTCGGGCTGCACCCGCCGCCGGTGCATAGCCAGATGGTCGATCATAAACTGGATCCGAGCCATTTCCCGGCCGAGTGACGGCCCCGATACCGGGCCGATCGAGATGTTTCTCGAAATGCTGGCGGCCGAGCGCGGCCGCGCCCGCAACACGCTGCTGGCTTATGGGCGCGACCTTCAGGACTACGCGGCCCACGCCAAGGCCCACGGCGCGACACTGACGGCCATGCCGGCCGAGGTGGTGGCGGCGTATATGGGTGTGTGCGCGGCCAACCTGGCACCGCGCAGCCAGGCACGACGGCTTTCGGCGATTCGCCAGTTCCACCGCTTCCTGCTGGGCGAAGGCCTGGCCACGGACGACCCGACGCGGCTGCTGGTGGCGCCGCGCGCCTCCGCGCCGCTGCCCCGGCTGCTGTCGGAGGCGGAGGTCGCGGGGTTGATGGCGGCGGCGGCGGACCGGCCGGGTGTGGCCGGGCTGGCTTTGCGCGCGGCGCTGGAGCTGCTCTACGCCTCCGGGCTGAGGATTTCGGAATTGCTCAGCCTGCCGGCCGATGCGCTGGGCGGCGACCGGCCGATGCTGCTGGTGCGCGGTAAAGGCGGCAAGGAGCGTCTGGTGCCGGTTTCCGAAGCCGCGCGCGCGGCTTCCAGGGCGCTGCACCAGGCGCGCGAAGCCGCCGGGCTGGCGCCCACCCGGTTTCTGCTGCCCGGGCGCGACCCGCGCCGGCCATGGACCCGGCAGGCGTTTTTTCTGGCCCTGAAACAGGCCGCGCTGGCGGCCGGGATTGCCCCGGAGCTCGTATCGCCGCACGGGTTGCGGCACGCCTTCGCGAGCCACATGCTGGCCCGCGGCGCGGATTTGCGCAGCCTGCAAATTCTGCTCGGTCATGCCGATATCGCCACCACCGAGATATATACGCATGTGCAGAGCGAACACCTGCACCGGGCGGTGGCGACCCATCACCCGCTGGCCCGCGCCGGCAAGCCGAAAGGCTGATGCTTGGCAGGGCCCGGGATCTATGGCTTAACACCGGCCGCCATGCGCCAGTTTTTGGAATTCGAGAAACCGGTCGCCGAACTTGAAAACAAGATCGGCGAACTGAACGCGATGTCCGACCCCGGCGGTATCAATATCGCCGAGGAAGTGGAGAAGCTTGCCGACAAGGCCGACAAGCAACTGCGCGCCATCTATGGCAAGCTCACGCCGTGGCAGAAAACCTTGGTCGCGCGCCACCCCGACCGGCCCAAGGCACTGAGCTACATAGCGACCCTGATCACGGATTTCCTGCCGCTGGCGGGCGACCGCGCCTATGCCGATGATGCCGCCATAATCGGCGGTCTGGGCCGCTTCCGCGGCCAGCCGGTGATGGTGATCAGCACCGAAAAAGGCACCGATACCGAGTCCCGGATCAAACATAATTTCGGCTCCGCCCGGCCCGAGGGCTACCGCAAGGCGCGCCGGCTGATCGCGTTGGCGGGACGCTTCGGACTGCCGCTGCTGACCTTCGTCGATACCGCCGGCGCCTTTCCCGGGGTGGATGCCGAGGCGCGCGGGCAGGCGGAAGCGATTGCCCGTTCGATCGAGGCCTGCCTGGACGCGCCGGTGCCGATCATTGCCACCATCATCGGCGAAGGGGGGTCGGGCGGCGCGGTGGCGCTGGCGACCGCCGACCGGGTATTGATGCTGGAACACGCGATTTATTCGGTGATTTCCCCGGAGGGCTGCGCCTCGATCCTGTTCCGTGACGCGAGCCAGGCACCGACCGCGGCGGAGGCGCTGCGGCTGACCGCTGAGGATTTGCGGCAGTTGCGCATCATCGACCAGATCGTGCCCGAACCGGTGGGTGGCGCGCAGCGCAACCCGGCCGATGCCATGCAGGCGGTCGGCGCCGCCATTCAGGACAGCCTGGTGCTGCTGCTCGGCCTCGACGGCGCGACCCTGAAGGCGCGGCGCCGCCAGAAATTCCTGGACATGGGACGCGACGTCGCCGGTTAGAGCGCCGGTTATAGCGCCCGACGGCGGCGCGGTTCGGCCGGCCCGGGATCAGGCCGGCATGCGGTCCTCGGATGTGACACCGAGTTGCTTCAGTTTGCGGTGCAGGGCGCTGCGTTCCATGCCGACGAAACCGGCGGTGCGGCTGATATTGCCGCCGAAGCGCAGCAACTGGGCCTGGAGATACTGGGTTTCGAACAGGTCCCGCGCCTCCCGCAGGGGCAGGGAAAGAATATCAGCGCCGGGATCGACATTGAGCAGCGCCGGCGCGTTCTGGGCGATTTCGGGCGGCAGCATCTCGGCCCGGATCGGATCGGCGGCGGTGCCGGGGGCCATGATGACGAGCCAGTCCATGAGGTTGCGCAACTGGCGGACATTGCCGGGCCAATCATAGGCTTGCAGCGCGGTCATGGCATCGGTCGAGATTTCGCGGGTTGGCGCGCCCGCGTTTTCGGCCGCCCGGGCATAGAACAGCCGGGCGATGGTCGGGATATCCTCGCGGCGTTCCTTGAGCGCCGGAATGCGCAGCGGCACGACGGCGAGGCGGTAATAGAGATCCTCGCGGAAGCGGCCAGTGGCGATTTCGGCCTGCAGGTCGCGATTGGTGGCGGCGAGCACCCGGACATCGACCTTGATGCGCCCCGAGCCGCCAACCCGCTCGAAGCTTTGGTCCTGAAGCGCGCGGACGATTTTACCCTGGGTCTCGAGCGGCATGTCGGACACTTCATCGAGCAGCAGGGTGCCGCCATGGGCGCGCTCGAGCACGCCGGCGCGGCGGGGGTGGGCCCACGGGTCGGAGCCGGCCTCGACCCCGAACAGTTCCTCCTCGAAGCGGGAGGGCGCGAGGGTTGCGCAGTTCAGCGACAGGAACGGGCCCTCGGCGCGGCGCGAGCGGGCATGGATCATGCGCGCCGCGACTTCCTTGCCCGAGCCGGCGGGGCCGGTGATCAGCACGCGCGAGCCGGTGGGCGCGACCCGGTCGATGCCGGCGATGACGCCGCTCAACACCGCGCTGCTTCCGGTGAGCTGACTTTCCGGCCCGGCGCGCAGGCGCAATTCCGCGTTTTCACGGGCGAGTCGCGCGGCCTCCAGGGCGCGCCGCACGACCAGCAGCAGCCGGTCCGACTGGAAGGGCTTCTCGATGAAATCATAGGCGCCGCGCTGGATCGCGGAGACCGCGAGTTCGATCGTGCCGTGGCCCGAGATCATGACCACGGGCAGCCCCGCCTCCTCGTGCTGGATGGCCTCCAGAATACCGAGCCCGTCGAGACGCGAGCCCTGCAGCCAGACATCGAGAATGACGAGGTTGGGGCGGCGCGTGCGGAACGCGTTGAGGGCCGCGTCGGAATCTCCGGCGAGTCGGGTTTCGTAGCCCTCGTCGCGGAGCAAACCCTCCACCAGCATGCGGATATCGGGTTCATCATCGACGATCAGGATTTCATGCGCCATGCGTCAGCCTTCGTGTGCCGCGAGATGGGGCGCGGCTTCCTGAGTTGGATGCGGGTCCGGAGCCGCGTTGGCTCGATGCGGCAGGGTCAGCCGGGCGATGGCGCCGGGTCCATCCTCACGATCCTCGAGCGTGATCGTGCCGCCGTGATCTTCCATGACTTTCTTGACGATGGCCAGCCCGAGCCCGGTGCCCTTCGGCTTGTGGGTGACATAAGGCTCCATCAGCCGCAACCGGTCGGATTGGGTGGGCAGGCCCACGCCATCATCGGTGACGATGACGGCGACCGTGCCGGCGGCGGGATCGTCGGCGATCGTGATCGTGATGTGGCCGGCGCCCTCGCGCATGCTGATCGCCTCGGCCGCGTTGCGCAGCAGGTTGGTGAGCGCCTGGCCGATCT
>JAJXVA010000136.1 GCA_021782435.1 Pseudomonadota bacterium | reverse complement strand
AGATCAGCAACCCACCAGAGCCGTCGGCACCGCCGGCACCAAACGCCAGCAATACACAGCACCCCACCGCCATCAGGGTCGCCGGTAACGGACGACCGAGCCAGCGGATACCGTAGATTTCACCAAACTCCTGGAAAATATAGCGCTGTAATCGCAGCCCCGTGTCCATGGTAGTACCGGCAAACAGTGCCGCCATGACCGTAAGCATGGTCCCCGCCACAGCAGCACTGATGCCCGTCCCCTGGCTCAAAATGGTCGCTCCGCCATCGACGAAGGCCTGATAAGCGGCCTTGTAGCCGGCGGGCATGTGCACGGCGCCATTGTCCCACTTGGCGCCGACCGTGTCGCCGATACGGTCGAGCTTGACATCGGCGAACAGGCCGGTCGCGTAGAGGGTTTTCAGGCTGCGGTCGAGGCGGTCGGGGCTGAACGGGTCGCCGGGCTGGACCGCGAGATAGGACAGGATGGTGCCGGTCTCGATACGCTGATTGCCCTCGATCCGGATATTGGCGATGCGGCCCTGCGCGGCCGCCGCCGCCAGCCCCGCATCGCCCTCGGGATTGCCCTGGGCGCTCCTGTGAGTGCCCCTCTGGACACTCCCCTGGGCACCTCCCTGGGCGTTTCCCTGGGGGTTAGGGGACGGCGATTGGTCCGGGCTGGCCGGTTGCTGAGCGTTGGCAGGCAGCGCCGGAACACCGGCGACAATGAGGGCGGCGGCACTGAGCCGCGCGGCGCGGGAGATAGGCAAACGAGAATCCTTCCGACAGGCGGGGCGGACAATAGCGACGCGGCCGGTGGAACGAAAGGGCCGCCGTGCGGGTTAAACGTTACGGCGGCCCCGGGGGTGCTTCAGCCGACGGCGTGACGCAGCCAGTGAAACAAACCGAAATGACCGAGATCGTTCACGGCCGAAAAAATCAGCAGCACCGCGACGATGCCGATGCCCGCGCGCATGCCCGCCTCGTAGTAGCGCGGCGGCACCGGGCGGCCGCGCACCGCCTCGAGCGCGAGGAAGAACAGATGGCCCCCGTCGAGCACGGGAATGGGGACGAGGTTGAGCAGGCCGAGATTGACCGAGATGATGGCGATGAAGCTGACGAAGCTGGCGAGGCCGAGCCTGGCTTCCTGGCCGGATAGCTGCGCGATGCGCAGCGCGCCGCCGAGATCGGCGGGGTTGGCGTGGCCGGTGACGAGTTGCCAGAGCCCATGGGCGGTCTGCGCGACCACCGCCCAGCTTTGCCGGGCCGCGGCCATGACCGCGCCGACCGGCCCCGTGGGGCGATAGGCGACCGCGCCGCCGGCGATGCCGAGTTCCCCGATTTTGCCGCCATGCGGGCCGGGAACGGCGCCGAGGGTGACCGACAGGGTCAGGGGTTTGCCGGCGCGGGTGAGGCGCACCGGCACGGTCTGGCCGGGATGGGCGCTGGTGACCCGTTGCAGCGCCGCGAAATCGGTGACCGGTGTGCCGGCGATGCCGGTGATGATGTCGCCGCGCGCGATGCCGGCGGCGGCGGCCGGGTGGTTGGGCAGCACCTGGAGCACCTGGGTGGTTTGCCGCGGCAGACCGACGGCGAGAAACAGCCCGAGGAACAGCAGGAAGGTGAGCAGGAAATTGGCGGCGGGACCGGCGGCGGCGACCAGCGCGCGGGCGGCGACCGGCTTGTTCTGGTAGGCGCGGCCGGGGATCAGGGCGGCCCGGTCCTCGGGCGCCATCAGGTCGGCGCGTTCGAAGCCGTGGATGCGGACATAGCCGCCGATGGGGATCCAGCCGATCTGCCAGGCGGTGCCGGTGCGGTCGGTCCATTTCACGATCGGGCGGCCGAAGCCGATGGCGAACGCCTCGATTTTGCAGCCGACCAGCCGGGCGGCGAGGTAGTGGCCGAATTCGTGGACGAAAACCAGGATGCCGATGACGAGCAGGAACGAGAGCGGCGTGCGCAGGGTGGTGACCAGGGAGGCGAACAGGGGGGCGGTGAGGGTGGCGAGCATGGGGTTCCTTCAGACCGCGCGGTGCGCGGCGAGACGCCGGTCGGCCTCGGCCCGGGCCAGGGCATCGAGGGCCAGGACATCGGAGATGGTGTCGGTCGCGGGGGCGCCAAGCGCGGTGAGAACCGCCTCGCACAGGGCGGCAATGTCGAGGAAGCCGATGCGGCGGGCGAGGAAGGCGGCGACCGCGACCTCGTTGGCGGCGGAGAGGATGGTGGGGGCGCCGGCGCCGGCGCGCAGCGCTTCCCGCGCGAGGCGCAGCGCCGGGAAGCGCACCGGGTCGGGGGCGGAAAATTCGAGGCGGCCGAGGGTGGCGAGGTCGAGCCTTGGCGCGGGTGTGGCCATGCGCGCGGGCCAGGCCAGGGTGTGGGCGATGGGGATGCGCATATCGGGCGCGCCGAGTTGGGCGAGGACGCTGCCATCCTGGTAGTAGACCAGGCCGTGGACGGTGGATTGCGGGTGGATGAGCACGCCGATCCGGTCCTCGGGGAGGGCGAACAGGCGCGCCGCCTCGATCAGTTCGAGGCCTTTGTTCATCAGCGTGGCGGAATCGATGGTAATTTTGGCACCCATCGACCAAACCGGGTGTTTGAGCGCGGCCTCGGGCGGGGCGGCGCGCATGGCCTCGAGCGTCCAGGTGCGGAAGGGGCCGCCGGAGGCGGTGAGGACGATGTGGTCGATATGGCGGGCATTGCCGTCGGCCATGGATTGAAAGATGGCGTTGTGCTCGGAATCGACCGGCAGCAGGGTGGCGCCGGCATCCCGCACGGCGCGCAGCATGACATCGCCGGCCGAGACCAGGGCTTCCTTGTTGGCGAGCGCGACGTAGCGGCCGCGCTTGATGGCGGCGAGGGTTGCCGGCAGGCCGGCGGCGCCGGTGATGGCGGCCATGGTCCAGTCGGCATCGAGGCTGGCCGCCTCGATCACGGCATCGGGGCCGGCGGCGGCGCGGATGGTGGTGCCGGACAGCGCCGCTTTCAGGCTGGCATACTGGGCGGGGTTGGCGATGGCGGCGAATTCGGCGCCGAGCGCGATGGCCTGGCTGGCCAGCAATTCGGCGTTGGTGCCGGCGGCGAGGGCGCGCACCCGGAAGCGGTGGCGGTCGTGCAGCAGGCCGATCGTTTGGGTGCCGATGCTGCCGGTGCTGCCGAGCACGGTGATGCTGCGCGGCGCGCCGGCTGGGGGCGGCGCCTCGGCGGGTGCCTCACGCGTCAGGGGTGCCAGTTCCATGATCCGTTTTCCAACCCGAGCCCGTAGATGACGGCGGCGAGCACCGGGGCGGCGGCGAGGATGCCGTCGACCCGGTCGAGCAGACCGCCATGGCCGGGGATGAGCCGGCCGGAATCCTTCACGCCACAGCGGCGCTTGGCCGCACTTTCAAGCAGATCCCCGGCCTGGGCGGCAATGGAGAGCAGCGCCGCGAGACCGGCGGCGCGACCGGGGGGCAAGCCGGCGAGGCGGCCGAGCCACACCCCGGCGAGGAGCGCCGCGCCGAGGCCGCCGACCGCGCCGGACCAGGTTTTGCCGGGCGAGATGCTGGGCGCGAGGCGCCGGCCGCCGACGAAGCGGCCGGCGAGGTAGGCGCCGATATCGGTGGCCCAGACCGCGCCCAGCAGCAGCGCGGTGGCGCCGAGGCCGCCGGGGCGGTGGCGCAACCAGACCAGGCTGACCAGCGCGAGCCCGATATAGAGCGCGCCCGCGAGGCGCGCGGCGGCGGTGAGATGCCCGGCGCGGCCCATGGCGCGCCATTCGTTGAGGCCGAGGAGGCAGGCGAGGAGCAGCAGCGCGAGCCAGGCGAGACCGCCGCGATAGGCGGCATAGAGCACGACCGGCAGCAGCACGAGCGCGGAGGCGGCCCTGAGCCCGAGATCGGCCCAGCGCCCGGCGCCCCGATTGGCGAGCGAGGGCGATTTGGCCGGACTATTCAGGACGGGCCCCGAAGCGGCGGTCGCGGCGGGCATATTCGGCGAGGGCGGCGACGAAATGCGTTTCGGCGAAATCGGGCCAGAGCACGTCGAGGAACACGAATTCGGCGTAGGCCGCCTGCCATAGCAGGAAGTTGGACAGGCGGTGCTCGCCGCTGGTGCGCAGGATGAGGTCGGGGTCGGGCATGCCGGCGGTGGCGAGCAGGGAGGCGAATACCTCCTCGGTGATGTCGTCGGGGGCGAGGGTGCCGGCGGCGACGCGGGCGGCGGCGATGCGGGCGGCGGCGACGATTTCGTGCCGCGCGCCGTAGGAGAGCGCCATGACCAGGGTGAAATCGGTGTTGTGGGCGGTGCGCTGCTCGGCGGTGGCGAGTTCGGCCTGGAGATCGGCGCCGAACCGGGCGCGGTCGCCGATGATGACGAGGCGGACACCGCCCTTGGCCAGTTCGGCGACCTCGTGGCGGAGGTAATGGCGGAGCAGGCCGGTGAGATCGGAGATTTCGGTCGCGGGGCGGCGCCAGTTCTCGCTGCTGAAGGCGTAGAGGGTGAGCCAGCGCACACCGGCGGCGCGGGCCGCGGTGATGGCGCGGCGCACCGCCTCGGCCCCGGCGCGGTGGCCGGCGACGCGCGGCAGGCCGCGCGAGCGCGCCCAGCGGCCATTGCCGTCCATGATGATGGCGACGTGGCGCGGACCGGTGATCGCGGCCGCCTCGGGCGGCGCGGCGGGCGAGGGCATGAGGGTCTGGCTTCTCATGACCGAGGCGGCCACGCGCGGGCGGCGATGTGGTGAGCGGGCGGCATCAGACCTGCTTGATGTCCCTTTCTTTCTCGGCCAGGGCGTCGTCGATTTTTTTGACGTATTGGTCGGTGAGTTTCTGCACGGCGTCGGCCCAGTCCTTGCCCTCATCCTCGCCGATCAGGGCTTTTTTCTCCAGCGCCTTGATCTGCTCCATGCCATCGCGGCGGACGCCGCGCACCGCGACGCGGGCGCCCTCGGCGTATTTGCCTGCGAGTTTGGCGAGTTCGAGGCGCCGCTGCTCGGTCAGGATGGGAATGGGAACGCGCACCAACTGCCCGTCGGAGGCGGGATTGAGACCGATGCCGGCGTCGCGGATGGCGCGCTCGACGGCGGAGACGAGGCTGCGGTCCCAGACCTGGACGGTGAGCATGCGGGGCTCGGGCACATTGACGGTGCCGACCTGGGCGAGCGGCACCTCGGAGCCATAGGCCTCGACCCGGACGGGTTCGAGCAGGGCGGGGTTGGCGCGGCCGGTGCGCAGGCCCGCGAATTCGCGCCGCAGGGTTTCGAGCGCGCCGTCCATGCGGCGGGTGATATCGGCTTTCAGGCTGGGCAGATCGCTGACCATTCCGGCGTTTCCTTCAGCGTTCGTCGGTGATTTTGGTGAAGCGGCCCTCGCCGCGCAGGACGCGGGCGAAGCCGCCGGGCTCGTGGATGTCGAACACGACGATGGGCAGCGCGTTCTCACGCGCGAGCGAGATGGCGGAGGCGTCCATGACCGCGAGATCGCGCGCGAGGACATCGAGATAGGTGAGCTGCGCATAGCGCTCGGCATCGGGGAATTTGTGCGGGTCGGCGGAGTAGACGCCATCGACCTGGGTGCCCTTGAGCAGCACGTCGCAACCCATTTCGGCGGCGCGGAGGGCGGCGGCGGTGTCGGTGGTGAAGAACGGGTTGCCGGTGCCGGCGGCGAAGATGACCACCCTGCCCTTCTCCATGTGGCGGATGGCGCGGCGGCGGATATAGGGTTCGCAGATCGAGGCCATTTCGATCGCGGACAGGACGCGGGTGTCGGTGCCGCGGCGCTCGAGCGCGTTCTGCATGGCGAGCGCGTTCATGACGGTGGCGAGCATGCCCATGTAGTCGGCCTGGGCGCGTTCCATGCCGCGGGCGGCGCCGGAGAGGCCACGGAAGATGTTGCCGCCACCGATGACGAGGCTGACCTGGACGCCCATGGCGACGACATCGGTGATGTCGGCGGCGATGGCGGCGACGGTGTCGTAATCGAGACCGTAATCGCGCTTGCCCATCAGCGCTTCGCCCGAGACTTTGAGCAGGGCGCGTTTATAGGCGGTTGGCACTGTCATGGCTTGGCTCGGGGCTTTCCTTGGGCGGCGGCAGGCGGCGATCGGCGGCCGGGAGACGGCCGAAAAGCGACCACGCTGTAGACGCACCGGAGGCGGAAGAAAAGCCGGGGCCGCGCGGGTGGGGTGTGTCGGGTGGGCGCGGGGTCAGAAATCGAGGTCGGCGTAGTGGGCGGGGGTGGCGATGCCGGGCACGCGGTCCTGGAGGATGGCGCGGAAGGCGGGGCGGGATTTGACGCGGGCGTACCAGTCGCGCGCGGCGGGGGCGAGGGACCAGTCGATATCGCCGATGAAATCGAGCGCGGAGAGATGGCCGGCGGCCGCGAAATCGGCGACCGAGAGGTTGGCGCCGGCGAGCCATTGGCGGGAGTAGGCGAGTTGGCCGAGATAGTCGAGATGCGCGCGCAGATTGGTATAGCCCTGGCGGAGCGCCCCGCCATCGGGCTGGCCGCGGCCCATGGCGCGCTTCATGTGTTTTTCATAGAGGAGATTGCGGGTGACCTCGGTGGCGAATTTGCCGTCGAACCAGGCGATCAGGCGCCGCACCTCGACCCGCTCGGCGTGGGAGCGGCCGAGCAGCGCTGTGTCGGGATAGGCCTCGTCGAGATATTCGCAGATGACGGCGCTGTCGGGGATGACGAGACCGTTATCGTCGATCAGCACCGGCACGGTGCCGGCGGGGTTGAGGGCGAGGAATTCGGGGCGGGCCTCCCAG
>JAJXVA010000135.1 GCA_021782435.1 Pseudomonadota bacterium | reverse complement strand
CGACCTCGCCGAACACGGCCTGCGCCATTCCGACCTCGACGTGCTGCGTGCGATCGTTGCCTGTTTCGACCCCGCCACCTGGCTCGACCGCGCAGGGCATTCCCGTTACCCCGAAAGTCGCCGCCAGGCGCTCATGGCGCTGGCCGTGGGGGTCGACCGGCTCGGCCTCGCCGCCGCAACCCGGGCCATGTTCCACCGCATCCAGGCCGATCATCTGGCGCTGCACACCGTCTGGCGCGACGCGCCGGGCATGAGCCCGCGCGAATGCCTGCTGCACGTGCTGCGCCTGACCCTGATCGGTCGGATCTGGCTGCTGGAAACGCAAATCCCGGATTTCGCGCCGCGCTTCGGCCTGACCCGTGATGATCTTCGCGCGCGCATACTGCGCCTCGATATTCCGCAATCACTCCAGTTCCTGGCCGACGTGTTTCCCTATGCGGCCGATGCCGCGATCGACCGGGATTTCGCCGAACCCGCCGGCCCGCGTGAGGGGTTTTCCTATGCGCGCGAACACGCCGGCATTTTCGAGCCCATGCGCCAGTGCTTCGAACTGGTGCGCGAGATCGGAGTGGCGATCACCCACGAAGTCGGCGCGTTCGGCTGAGCCGGCGCCGGCGGCTCAACCCTGCAGGGTAAGCACGAACACGGTGCCGGCGGGGCCGGTCCGGCGCAGGCTGAGATCCCCGCCCTGGGCCCGCATCAGATCCCGCGCGATCGCAAGGCCGAGCCCGCTGCCGCCAGTGCGGCTCGGCACGAAGGGGCGGAACAGCGCTTCCCTGACCTCCTCGGGCAGGCCAGGCCCGTCATCCGCCACCGCCACGCTCACCTCCCGCGGCAGAATTTCGGTGGAAAGCGCTATCCGGGTCGCGCCCGCCTGCGCGGCATTACGCAACAGGTTGGCGAACACCCGCAGCAGGCTGGCACGGTCGACCGCACACACCAGGTCCCGGTCGATTCCGGCCTCGATCCTCGGCCCCGGCGCTATTTCGGCCGACGCCAGCGCCACCGCCTCGGCGGCGATATCGGCCAGTTTGGTCGGCACGCAGGAGGGTGCGGGCGGCCCATCGGCGACGAAGGCGAGAATGTGGCGGGCCAGGGCGGTGGCCCGATCGAGCGCGTCCAGAATCGTCCGGCCGGATGCCTGCGCCGCCGGGTCGGGTCGTTGTGTCAGCCGCTCGGCGGCCAGCATGGCGGGGGCGAGAATGCCGCGCAGGTCGTGGCTCATGGTCGTCACCGTGGTGCCAACCGCCGCCAGCCGCGCATCGCGCCACAAGGTCTTCTGCAACTCCCCCTGCATCTCCGACAGCGCCTTGGCGAGGCGGCGGATCTCGTTGTCATTCGACGACGTTATGTGATCAGGGTCCAGCGGCGTGCCGTGTCGCGGGTTGGTGCCGAAGGCACTGACGTGCCTCGCCATGCGATCGAGCGGGCGGATCACGAAGCCCTTGAGGCCCTCGAACAGAAACAGCAGCAGCACCGAATCGAGGATGCACACATAAATCACGAAGCGGCGCAGAAAATGCGCCAGCATACGGTGCAGACCGTCCTGGTTCACGGTGAGGTCGACCCGCCATCCCAGGGCCCCGAAGCGTAACACCGCCATCCCATGACTCGCCGTGCGCAAGGCGCGCCAGGCCCGCAGCATGCCCGGCCATACGGTCTCGCGGTCCAGGTCAATTCGCGCCGCGGACGCGGGAATGGCGGTTGCCGGTATCAGGTCGCGTGATATGCCGGGGCCGGTAATGTGCAGTTGCCCGATCCCGGTCGCGCGGCGCAGCCACGGCACCGCGCGTATCGGCACCGGGTTCACCCCACCGTTGCACATCTGGATGATCAGGCGGGCCTCGACCTTGCGTTCGTTCAGCCACAGACCCCGGTTATGGGCCAGCATGGGAAAGAAAAACCCGATATCGACCAGAAACAGCGCGGACATCACGATCAGACCAAGGCGCAGAACCACGCTGTGGCGCGGTTGCGCCGAAATACCAGGGTCTGCCGCGCGTGACATGAGGAGGTTCCGTCTTCGTCACGCAGCGTCGAATGAAAAGCCCGGCCACGCAAGCCGGAACCGAAGCGCCCCCGGTGGTGATTTGACGCGGCGAGCCGCCTGCGCCTATACACCGCCGCCTTGGCGCCTGACCGGAGTGACGTGACGTGAAGCGTACTTTTCAACCATCGAAGCTGGTCCGTAAGCGTCGGCACGGATTTCGTGCCCGCATGGCAACCGTGGGCGGTCGCAAGGTTCTGGCCAATCGCCGGGCCAAGGGCCGCAAGAAACTGACCGCCTGAGCGGCGGCCAGGCACGATGCCGCCGCCTCCGGTTCTCCAGCGCCGGGCGGAGTTTCTGCGAGTGGCGCGCGACGGCCGAAAAATTGCCATGCCCGGCTTGGTTTTACAGGCCCTGACACGTGATGACACCAGGGTCGTGCGCGTCGGCTACACCGCCACCCGCAAGCTGGGTGGCGCGGTGATGCGCAACCGCGCCAAGCGCCGCCTGCGTGAGGCGGCGCGGCTGCTGCTCTCCAACCCGCCCGAAACCGGCGCCGATCTGGTGCTGGTCGGCCGGGGCACCACCGCCAACCGGGCATTCCGCGCGTTGCTCCAGGATCTGGCCGAGGCCCTGCGGCGGGCAGGCGTCGCATGACGCCGCAGGCCCGAGCCCTGGCCGGCACGTTCCGCGCCTATCAGTTACTCATCCGACCTTTGACCGGCAGCCATTGCCGCCACACCCCGAGTTGCAGCCATTACGGCATCGAGGCGGTGACCACGCATGGCGCGGCGCGCGGCCTCGCCCTGACGGCCCGGCGGGTGCTGCGCTGCCACCCCTGGTCGGCCGCCGGCTATGACCCGGTGCCGTCGCCCTCCCCTTCCTCAAACCCAGGCTTGGCACGCGGCAAGCGAACCAGCACGGCGGGATAATGGACCAGAAACGCTTTTTGCTTTGGATCGCGATGTCGATCGGGATCCTGTTGGTGTTCGAACTCGTGGGCAGGCACGTCGCCCCCGTGCCACACCCGGTCGCGCCGGCTGCCGGCCTGCCCGGCTCGGCCGCCAATCCCGCCGCCCCCGCGCCCGGGGGCGCGGGCAGCCTCGCCGCCAATCCCGCCCCCGCCCAGGTCGACGAATCGGCGCCGCGCCTGCCGATCGTCGCCGATGCCGTGCACGGCAGCCTGAATTTGCGCGGCGCCATTTTCGATGATTTGGTGCTGACCCGTTACCGCGAGTCCCTGGCCCATGACGCGCCCGACGTGCTGCTGTTCGCCCCGCGCGGCGCGCCACAGCCCTATTACGCGCAATATGGCTGGAGTGCCGCCCCCGGCACCACCGTCACGGTGCCCGGCACGAACACCGTCTGGAAGGCCTCGGCACCCCGACTGACACCCTCGACGCCGGTCACGCTGAGCTGGGACAATGGCGCCGGCCAGACCTTCCAGCTGATCATCGCGATCGACCGCAATTACATGTTCACGGTGGCGCAGCGGGTCGAGAACCACGGAAGCAGCGCGGTCGAGCTATACCCTTGGGCCAGAATCCGCCGTCAGTCGCCGAAAAAGCCGATGGGCGATTACGTGCTGTTCGGCCAGCACCGCGCCATGCAGAACCTGAACAGCGGCAGCTACGTCCTGTTCGAGGGCATGCTCGGCGTGCTCGGCGGCACGCTGCACGAACAGAAATATCAGACCGCGGCCAAGAACGGACGCGACCATGGTGGCGTCGACAGCCAGCTCGGCAGTGTCGGCGGCTGGATCGGCATCACCGATAAATACTGGCTGGCCTCTCTGATCCCCGACCAGGCCGCCCCCGTCACCGCCGCCTTCCGCGGCGACGAGACGAACGGCATCGAGACCTACCAGGTCGACGTCACCAATTCCCAGCCGATCGTCGTGCCGGTTCACGGCGATGTCACGCAGATCGACCACATGTTCGCCGGCGCAAAGGTGGTTCATCTGCTCCAGCATTATCAGGCCAGGCTGCATATCCCTGATTTCTGGAAGGCGGTCGATTTCGGGCTGTTCTGGTTCCTCACCCGACCCTTCTTCGCCGCGATCGACTGGCTCTATCACCTGACCGGAAATTTCGGCATCGCGATCATGATCTTCACTGTGCTGGTGAAGGTGGTCTTCTTCCCGCTCGCCAACCGCAGCTACCGCTCGATGGCGAAAATGCGCGACATGCAGCCGAAAATGCAGGCCATGCGGGAACGCTACAAGGACGATCCCGCCAAGCTTCAGGCCGAGATGATGGGCATCTACAAAAAGGAAGGCGTCAACCCGGCCAGCGGCTGCCTGCCGATGCTGATCCAGATACCCGTATTCTTCAGCCTGTATAAAGTCATTTACGTCACCATCGCGATGCGTCAGGCGCCGTTCTTCGGCTGGATCCGCGATCTATCGGCCCCCGACCCGACCAACGTGTTCAACCTGTTCGGCCTGGTGCCGCTTCATCTCAGCACCATCTCCCCGCTGCTGCATCTCGGCATCTGGCCGCTGATCATGGGCATCACGATGTATCTCCAGCAGCGGCTGAACCCGCCACCGCCCGACCCCATGCAGGCGCGGATGTTTCAACTGATGCCGGTGGTGTTCACCTTCATGATGGGCCGGTTTCCGGCCGGGCTCGTGATCTACTGGACCTGGAACAATCTGCTGACGGTGGCTCAGCAATGGTACATCATGCGCAGCGCCGGCAAATCGGCGGCCAAGCCAACCGCTTGAGCGAGCCCTTCCCCGACTCCGACGCGCTGGAGCTCGGCCGTAAGCTGTTCGCCCGCCCATGCCGGTTCTTCCACGCGGCCCAGCAACTGGACCACCTGCCGCCGCCGGACGGTTTGGAAATCGCCTTGGCCGGGCGCAGCAATGTGGGCAAATCCAGCCTGCTGAACGCGCTCACCGGGCAGCGCGCGCTGGCCCGCGCCTCCAACACTCCGGGGCGGACGCGGCAGCTGAATTTCTTCGACCTGGATGGCGCGCTGACCTTGGTCGACATGCCCGGCTACGGCTACGCCCGCGCCAGCAAGGACATAAAGCAGGACTGGCAGGGATTGATGTTCGACTACCTGCGCGGACGCCCCAACCTGGTCCGCGTGGTGCTGCTGCTGGACGCGCGCATCCCGCTCAAGGAAAGCGATACCCAGGTCATGGATCTGCTGGGCAAGGCCGCGGTAACCTTCATGCTGGTGCTGACCAAGACCGATGGCATGAAGCCCGGCGCGCTTGCCAGCAAAACAGCCAGTGTGATGGCGGAAATCGCCCGCCGCGCGGCGGCGTTTCCCCGCCTGGTCGCCACCAGCAGCGAAACCGGCGCCGGCATCGACACGCTGCGGGCCGAACTGGCGTCCCTGGTCGAAAGCCAGCCCGGCTAGGACCGGATCGCGGGTCGGGCTTACAAGGGCTGCCCGGTCAGGCGGGCGATCTCGGCGCTGAACGCTTCGATGTGCTGGGCCATGTCCAAGGCGGCCTCGGCGCCGGCACGGGCGTTGGCGCGCAGTGCCTCCAGCCGGTTGCGGTCCTCGAGCGCCGCGTGCACGGCATCGGCCAGAGCGGCCGGGTCGGGGAAGCGCACCAGCAGCCCGTTATGACCATGGGTGATGAATTCCCGCACGGGCGCGGTATCACTGCCCAGCACGGCGCAGCCCATGGCCAGAGCCTCGCGCAGCGACCAGGACGCCACGAACGGATAGGTCAGATACAGATGCAGGTCCGAGCGCTGGAGCAGCGCGCGAAACGTGTCGTAATCCACCCGCCCGAGGAAATGCACCCGGTCGGGGTCAATGCCCGCGCCAAGCTCGGCGGCCAGCACCCGCCGCCACGATCCGCCGGGCGGGGTGGGCCCGTAACTCGGCTCATCCGCGCCGACGATCGCGATACGCAGGTTCTTGTGCCGCGCCAGAATGGCAGGAATGGCCCGCATCAACACATGAAAGCCGCGATACGGCTCGAGCCCGCGCGCCACATAGGTAATGAGCGTTTCCCTGGAGCTCACCGAAATATCGGCGATCCGGCAGATCTTGCGCCGCGCCGCCGGATTGGGCTTGCACAGGTCCAGGTTGGCGCCTTCCGGTATCAGCCGGATCTGCGGCCTGGCCCAGGCCGGATAGGTATCCCGCTGAAACCGGGTCGGGGTCTGGCCCGCCTGGTCCAGCGCCAGTGCCAGCAGATTGACCGCGTTTTTTGCGCGAACCTGAGGAAACTGCGTCACCGGAGTAGGAAATTCCGGATCGAACCCGACATCGAGCCCGGACGTGCGGTAAAAGAATTCGAAATAGCCGAGCAGTGGCACGCCCGGCCACAAATCCGGCAGGCTGAGCAATTCCCCCCAGCCATGATGGCCGATGATGATATCCGGCGTGAAACCCAGCCCCTTGAACTGGCCGGCGGTTTTGGCCACCGCATCGGCCCGGACCATGGCGGCGTCGAGATCGCGGATATTCCCGTGCGTGCTGCGGCTGGCCGGGCGCGACGGACGATATATGGCCTTGCGCACACCCGGCAGCGTGTTCTGGTTGGGCTCCGAGATGAACAGAATTTCGTGCGTGCCGGCATCCGCCAGGTGCCGCGCTATGTGCAGAAACTGGCCGGGAAAATTCTGATGAACGAAAAGCAGCTTCACGCGCGGGTCGGCTGGCAGGCGGCCTCGCATCCGCCCCGGCCCTGCCCCGACGCGTGATGTCCGAACAAACCGCCCTCCACCGCCCCCGTCGTCACCGCGGCTTGCGGGCGGGCGCGGGTTTGGCCTGCGGCGCGGCTGGCGGCGCGAGTTTGGCCTGCGGCGCCGGCTTGACCTGCGGCGCGGCTGGCCGCGCGCCCGG